>JBFGHF010000184.1:0-7408 GCA_041578355.1 Acidobacteriota bacterium | reverse complement strand
TCGAGCTCGACTTCATGTTGTGCTGAAAACCGAGGGTGTGGCCGACTTCGTGAGCCACCACGTAGCGGAGCAGCTCGCCCATCAGATCGTCCGGCAAGGGCAGCTTCCGGGCACGGGGATCCAGAGGGCCGACCTGCAGGAAATACCAGCTGGTGAGCAGTTGCTGGATGTTGTGGTAGAACTGGATGTCGGATTCCAGGATTTCGCCGGTGCGGGGATCGTGGACATGGGGGCCCGAGGCGTTCTGGATGGTCGACGGTAGCCATCGGATCACGGAGTAGCGTGCGTCTTCGGGGTTCCAGTCGGGGTTGTCTTTGGGCGAAGGCGCCTCCTTGGCCAGGATGGCGTTCTTGAATCCCGCCTCTTCGAAAGCGACCTGCCAATCCTCCACGCCTTTCTTCATGTATGAAACCCATTTTGTGGGAGTCGCCGGATCGATCCAATAGACGATCGGCTTGACCGGCTCGGATAGATCAGCCGTGGGGTCCTGCTTTTCGAGTCGCCATCGAGTGATGTAGCGGCGTTCTTGGGCGCGGTGCTCGTCGCGGCTGTAGTCGACCTGGCGAACCGAAAAGTAACCGACGCGTGGATCGAAAAGCCTCGGCTGCATGGGGCTCTCGGGCAGTTTCACCATGCTGTGATGAAGCACGACGCTGGCGCTGCCTGGATTCATTCCACGGCGGAAGCGGGAAACCGGAGTCGGCGCCCTCCTGCCTGCCGCTCCACCCTGCTCGGGCGGCTTGGTGTAGGTATGGGTGGCCCGGACTTCGATGTTGGTCGGAAAAGCGGAGACTTCTTCCAGGAACGACCGGCTGCGGTCCATTCCGCGCGCCTGGAGCCGGGTCTTGGCGCTGAGTTCGAAGATATCGCTGGTGTAGAGAGCGCTGACGTCGATGACCGAGGATCCCTCGGGCCCTTCCGCCTCGACGTCGAACGACTGGATGATGGCGTGGTTGTTGGCCGCCTCCACCGCTTGGCGGATGGGCTGATCTTGTGTTGCCACGACCGAATAGGAGACGTTTCGGAAAAGGACGCGGTCATCCTCCCGGTCCCAGCGCACCACCCGGGTGCCCAATTTTTGACCGCCGTAGCCGACTCCCTCGGCGTTCTTGGCGATTCTCGAGACCAGGACGAACTCCCTTCCCAATTCCGCCGCCGGGATCTCGTAAAACAGCTTTTCCTTGATTCGATGCACCTTGAAGACGCCTTCCTGGGTTTCGGCTTCCTCGGTGATCACCTTCTCATAAGGCTGGATCCCCTGCTCCTCTTGTTCGCCCCCTCTCCTGCCGCGCGGTCCTCGACCTTGCGGCCCTTGGGCGGGAGGTTCGGCGGGAGGTTCCTGCAAGAGCTCTGCCGCGGATTGGAAGGTTTGGGCGGTCAGGGGAATGGACCCCAAAACCAGCAAAGAGACGACACCGATTACTGCAAGGTGCTTCATGACACTGACTCCTTGATGGGAATTCTCAAGGCGGTTTGCAAAAGACTTGATTCCAGATTTTTTCCAAACGGCAAAGACTTCAGTCTAGCCGAGATGCCGGGAACTTGTCGAACTACTCGTAACGCAAGGCTTCGATCGGTGAGATCCGCGAGGCTTGGCGGGCCGGGTAGATGCCGAAGACGAGGCCGATCGTCATCGACACGCCGACACCCAGACTGACGGAGAGCGGACGCACCGTGGTGGGCCAGCCCGAATAGTGGGCGACCAACCCCGATATGGCGAAACCCAACGCGATTCCCAAGACGGCGCCGGTGACACTGATCCCCACCGCCTCCAAGACGAACTGGCGGCTGATATCGCGCCGCCGAGCCCCCAGGGCCCGCCGCAAGCCGATCTCCGAAGTTCGCTCCAAGACGGAAGCCAACATGATGTTCATGATGCCGATCCCGCCGACCAGCAGGGAGATGGAGGCGATCGCCCCCATGACGATGTTGAAAATGCGCTGCGTCCTGCGGTTGTGCTCGAGCAACCTCTCGGGCACCACCAGAGAAAAGTCATCGATCTGGCGGTGCATGCTGCCCATCATCCCGGAGATCAGGGCGGCGCTTTCGGCAATGTTCCGCTGCGGGGGCATTTGCAGGATGATTTCGTCCAGTTCGTTGTGGACGGGATTGAGTTCGAACTTGGTGAGCAAGGTGTTCAGGGGAATGTAGATGTCGTTGTTGGAGCTCTCGATCTTGACTCCTTCGAATTCAGCGCGTTCGACGAGTTCGTCGGCCAGGACGCCCACCACGGTGAACCACTGATCGTTGATCTTGATCTGCTCGCCGATCGGGTCGTTGAGCCCGAAGAGCTTTCGCCTTGTGGTCGTCCCCAACACCGCCACCTGACTGGAGGTTTGCTCGTCGACGGGAAGGAAGAAAGCTCCCCGCACGACTCGCAGGTTGGAGACCCTCGGATAGAGGGCGGTGACGCCGTAAACCCGTGAATCCGCTTTGCCGAGATGGGAGGCGATCTGATAGGTCTTGAGGAGACGTTTGCCGACGACCACGGCCTCACCGTCCAGCGCGCGCCCCAGGGCGTCCGCATCGCGGCGGGTAAGGCCGGGCGAGTCTTGGCGGATCATCGTCATCTCGCTCTCCTCGAACTCCTTGGCCTGAACCACGACGTTGCGCAGCCCCATCTTTTCGATCAGCGCCAACGCTTCCTCCTCGGCGCCGGCGCCGATCGAGAGCATTCCGAGGACCGCGGCAACCCCGAAGATCATGCCCAGCATGGTCAAGCTGGTGCGCAGTTTGTGGCGCCCCAAGCTGAGCACTGAATCTTTGACCAGTTCGAAGAGAACCATCGGCTATTTCGCCCTCTCAACCTGCCCCTACCGTCATCCCCGATCGCTGCCCGGAAGACCGCCCCACCGGGTCAGTCGAAAAACATCACGAAACGCCTTGATTGAGACGCCGCGCTGGGAGCGTTGAAATCGGGGAGGTGCAGTTGTTGAGCCTGGAAAGGATGCCTCATGCAGACTTCCTCCCCCTCCTTTACGCCCTCGATCAAGTAGAATCCGTGATCGCTTTCCAGGATCTCGACGCGGCGCTCTTCGAACTCTTGCGGTTTCTGCAAGAAAACCAGAAAGTTGTCGTCCTGTTTGAACACCGCGCTACGAGGGACGACGAAGGCGCTTTGCCGGTGCGCGATCAGTATCGACCCGCGGAACCTCATTCCCGGCTTGAGGCGTTGCATGGTGTCCAGCGGCGCGTCGAGGGTCACCGTTGCCATGAAATACTTTCTGGGATCGCTGCGGCTCTTCTGCTGGGCGATCTTGGCGAGTTGACCGACCGTTCCGTTGAGCTTTTGCCCGGGAAAAGCGTGGAGTTCGACTTGGAGCGACTGCCCGGGTTCCACCCCCGCGATATCGATCTCCGGAATCTGCACGCCGCCTTGGAACTGCCTCAAATCCGCGATCTCCAGAACCTCGCGGCCCGGCCAGACCTCGGATCCTATTTCGATGTCGGTAAAGAAATCGCGTTTGTAGAGGACCACGCCTTCCACATCGCTGGCGACTTCCAGAGAGCTGAGGGTTCGTTCCGCCATGTCCATCTGGATCTGTGCTTTGCTCTTATCGATATTGAGGATTGTCCGGTCCGCTTCATTGAGTTTGCCTTGCAGACGGCCCTTGTGATCGAGGTGCGAAGATTTGTACTCGGCCAGAGCGGCGCTCATGATCGACTCCTGAATCTCCCACCTGGAGAAGATCACTTCGTCCTTTCTGATCTGATTTCGGGAATAATCCAGTTCCAGCGCTGCTGCCCGGCGCTCCATGCCCAGAATTTCCAGCTCGGTGTCGCTTTCAGCTTGGTTCTTGGCGATCTTCTGGTCGAAGCTCTCCACTGTGTTCTGGTTGGTCTCGATGGCGAGCTGGGCGTCGGTGTTGTCGAAGATCACGACTGTCTCGCCGGGTTGAACGATCTTCCCTTCCTCGGCCATCCAAGCGATCTTGAGCGGACCCTCCGGTACGCGGGGAGCGCGGATCGGAGTGGTCTTGAGGCCGGTCAATTCGCCTTCCACCGAGAGTTCGACTTGAAAATCTCGCGGGCTCATTCGCAGGGTCGGAACGGTTTCCTCCGAACTCGCGGCAAAGTAAGCCGAGAGGCTGCCCGATGCCTGATCTCGGAAGTAGAAGGCCCCGGCCGACAGCAGGACAAGGCCGACGAAGAGAACCTTCGTTTTCACGGCGCCGCTCCCGGCAGTGCCGTCTTGAGCGCTTGACTGATCACCTGGTCGCCCTCATGGAGCCCCGACTCGACAACCGCGACGACGCCGTTGTCGCGGCCCAATCGAATCCGCTGCTTGCGTGCGCCATCCCCGGACTTCACCATTACGTAGGAGCCCTCTTCGTCCACGCCGATCACCGAGAGAGGGATCGCCAGCACGTCATCGAAGCGATCGATGACCACCTGAAGCCGGCAGATCATCTCGGGGCGCATCCGTCGAGGATCGATCTCGTCCAGAGCGACGACGATGTCGAGCACTTTTACCGGCCGTTCCATCGAGGGCTGGCGAAAGATGTTGCTCAATTCCACAATCTTTCCCGAGAAGGTCTTGTCGGGAATAGCGTCGATGTTGAGGATGACCGATTGCCCTACTTCGACCCGACCGGCGTCCACCTCGGCGACCTGTCCCTCGACCAGCAGCGAGTTGAGATCGGGCAGACTGAGGACCGTGTTCATCATGTGCACGTCGCCACCAACACGATGCTTCTGGTTGTTCCAATTGGCCTCGTAGATGACGACCCCGGGGGCCGGCGCGCGCACGACCAGAGATTCGATGGCGGCTTCCGCCGCGGCGATCCGAGACTCGTGGAGCTTCCTGCTGTCTTGCAACACCTTGAGTTGCCAGCCACTGCTTTCCTGCGTCGATTCCAGCTTTGTCTGCAGCGCTGCTACCCGTTTTTCAGCGAGCCGGGCCTCGAACTCCGCTTCGCGGATCTTGAGGTGCGAGTCGAAGAGGCGGGCTTGGCCCAACTTGTTGGCGGCTTTCTCGGCTTGGACCCGCGAGTCCTCCAACTCCAGCTCCAGGTTGCGGGTTTGCAGCTCCAGCGACGCTCTGGTCTTCTCATGCTCCTGGACGATCTTGTCGAGATTGGCCTTCTCTTCCCGCAGGCGGTTCATTTGCTCGCTGGGGTCGAAGCGCACCAGTTCATCGCCTTCCTTCACGGAAGAGCCCTCCGGTGCCATGGAGACGATCTTGAACCTCCAGGTCCGAGGGATGGGTGGGGGTCTGATCGCGATGGCCTGGGAAGCGGCGAGCACTCCCGTGCCCGAGATGGTGAAGCGCAGATCCTCTCTCTTGACTTCGATTGCCTCATCGGTAGCGGACTGAGGAAGGCCGGTCGACGGGGCGTTGACTTTCAGGACGAGGCCTTCCGACAATTCCCCTTCGACGTGCACCCAACGATCGTTGGCATTCAGGATCCGGACCTCCACGGGGGTGGACCCGGGGGCCGCGGGATTGACGAAACTACGGCCTTCCTCGTCGAGGAAGACGGCCGGTCGGGGCACCACCAAGGCCCCGGCAGTCATGACCGGCACCAATACCCTCGCGGTCATGCCCGGCCTCATGATCTCGGGATCGAGCTCGTCCAGAACGAAGTCCACATGAAACACATTGAGTTGGGAACGATATCGGACAGGCTTGGCGACTTCCGACAAGCGGGTGATACGGGCCGGGAAAGAGCGGTCGGGAGCCGCGTCGAGAATCACGCGGGCCTTGGCTCCGTTTCTGAGGAGCGGGACATCGACATCGAAGACGCGAGCGCGCACGCGTACTTTCGACAAATCGGGGATGCTGAGCAATTCCTGCCGTTTTTGCAGTGTGTCGCCGACTTGGAACTTGCGCCCGTCCCAATTCGAGCCGTAGATGACGAGACCGGGAGTTTGCGCCCTGATCGACATGCGTTGGAGATCCGCGAGGATTCGCTTCAAATCGAGGTCCGCGCGATTGAAATCGAGCTGCAGCACCGCTAGATCGGCGGCCGAACTCTCTTCGAGCCCAGCGAGCCGTTGGCGGGCCTTCTGGAGCTCAACCTGAGCGTTGTCGAGCTTGTATTTGTACTCCTCGGCTTGGGCGGCCGAAATCAGCTGGGGGTCGAGGGCGCCGTAGAGTTGTGCCACGGCCAGGTTCTTCTCGGCCTCCGCCTCCTGGATAAGCAGGTCCTGTCGCCGGATCTGAGTCTCGGCCTGCTTTTGGGCGATCTGGATTCGGGCCTCCTCGCGCTTCTTTTCCAGATCCAGCCGCTCCAACTCCAGGTCGGAACTGTCGAATTGAGCCAGCAGGTCTCCGGGGCCCACAACCGAACCCTCGGGCGCCATGAAGCTGACCACGAAATTCCAGCGGCCGGAGACGTTGGGCGGAGTGACCGAAACGGACTGGATGGCCTCCAACTCGCCGGTGAAGATCAGTATTCGCTCAAAGTCGCGCCGCTCGACACGAAGAGGCCCCTGGGCTGGGTCGTCGCCTTTGGCGAAGAGCAACCCGACGGCGATCAGGGCTGCCGCCGCCCCGCGAAGCAGGAAAGATCTCGACCAGGGCATAGCCTCATCCTCGACGTTGGCGCGATGGCACTTCATCTTGGTTTTTCGACTTGTAGTGTCTTAGACGGACCGCACGCCAAAAGGGTTCCGATCACCGGGTAAGCTCTCCACAAAGTCGGTCGATTCGCCCCGCCCGGCGACCTCGATTTGGACACCGCGGGCCTGGAACCTTAAAATAGAGGATGGTTTCTTAACAGAAAAGACGAAAGAGGAGGATACTACATGCCCTACCCAGAAGAATGGGTCGCACCGGGAAGAGAAGAGCTGACGCGGATCGGCTTCAATGAACTCAAGACGAGCCAGGACGTTGACGAGGTTCTTTCCAAGAATGATGGAACCGTCTTGCTGGTCGTCAACTCCGTTTGTGGTTGCGCGGCCGGCCGGGCCCGCCCCGCCATCGCCGACGCCCTGACAAAGGGACCGGCACCCGATCGCCTTACGACGGTTTTCGCAGGCCAGGACCTGGAAGCGACGGCTCGAGCCCGGGACTACCTCAAGCCGTTTCCTCCATCCTCGCCCAGCGTCGCGTTGCTCAAGGATGGAAAACTCGTTTTCATGCTGGAAAGGCATCAGATCGAGAGCCGGGAAGCTCCCGCGATCTCGGCCGATCTGCAGGCGGCGCTCAACGAGTATTGCAAAGTTGAACAGAGGGCCTGAGGGCCCGTGGCCCATCATCCGCCGAGGTCGGTTTTGCCGGCCTCGGCAACCCCCCGATTGATTTCCCTTCGATCATTTCCGAGCACAACCAGTTGCCGACTCTGACGGTAGACTGCAGATGACGACTGTAGGCTGTAACCTGTAGACTGCGAAGCGCAGATTCCAAGGACCGCTTGCCCATGGTCACCCCGCAACTGATATTCCTCGTCTTCTACGCCGTCCT
>JBFGHF010000183.1:0-7424 GCA_041578355.1 Acidobacteriota bacterium | reverse complement strand
GCCGCCGCGGCGGGCGCTGCTTCGGCACCGCTTCAAGCCGAGGTCAGGGGTGGGACGCGGCCGGCCGTGATCTCGAGCGCCAACGGTTTGAAATCGGTCGAGACGGCGATGTCCATGCTGCGCGAGGAGAAGGACACGTTGGACGCCGTGATCGCCGGGGTCAATCTGGTCGAGGAAGACCCGGAAGATACCTCGGTGGGCTACGGAGGCCTGCCCAACGAGCGGGGTGTGGTCCAGCTCGACTCCTCGGTGATGCACGGTCCCACCCGGGGCGCCGGGGCGGTGGCCGCCATCGAGGACATCATGTATCCCTCCAAGGTGGCTCAGAAGGTCATGGAGTTGACCGACCACGTTTTGCTTGTCGGACGCGGCGCCCAGGAGTTCGCTTTGGGTCTGGGTTTCGAGAAACAGAACCTCCTCACCGACCGGGCCCGCGAGATCTGGCTGCGCTGGAAACAGCGGCTCTCGCCCGACGACGATTGGCTCGAGCCCGAGCAGCGCCTGCCCAAGTCGATGACGGCCGAGCAGCGCCGGCAGGTGGCCCACCAGATCCGCCACCACGGGACGATCAACTGCAACGCGGTCGACCGGAACGGCAACATCTCGGGCGTCACCACCACCAGCGGCCTGGCCTTCAAGATCCCGGGGCGCGTCGGCGATTCGCCCATCCTGGGCGCCGGGCTCTACGTAGACAACGACGTGGGCGCCTGCGGCAGCACCGGCCGCGGCGAGGCCAACTTGAAAACCTGCGCCAGTTTCATGGTGGTCGAATTCATGCGCCAGGGCCTTTCGCCCGAGGAGGCGGGGCTGCGCGTGCTCAAGAGGATCGCGGAGAACACCACCGAGCCCTATCTGCTGGACGACGAAGGGCGCCCGCGGTTCAACGTCAACTTCTATGCCGTCAACAAAAAGGGGGAATTCGCGGGTACGGCCCTCTGGAGCCGGTCTCGCTTTGCCGCCCACGACGGGAGGGAGGCAAAGATCTACGACTCGGCCTATCTTTACGAACGCCCCGAGGAGTAGGGGGCTTGGGCTCACGCGGCCCGAGGAATGCGGTCGGCGGAATGTGAGCCGCATTACGCCATGACCGCGTGTGGCGTGTTAAAGAGTGGGCCGGGCAGGTTTGCAAAGGGTGGTGCATCTCCCCCCTGCTACCGCCCGAGCATCCTTCGGCCAGTCGATAGTGTCCGGACCGGATGAAGCCTGGAGAGGAGGAGACAAGGCGTTGCGCTTTTCAAGTCAGAAAGGGGAGGGAAAGGTCGGCTGCCTGCTCTTTCTCCTCTTGCTCGCCTGCTTCGTTTTCCTCTCGGTGAGAACGGTCCCCGTCTATCTGGACAAGATGGATTTCGAAGAAAGCATGGCCCGCATCGCCAGCCAGGCGGGTGTCGACAACTGGCCCGACGCCGTCATCGTCGAGCGGGTGCGGGCCTCCGCCCGGGCGAACGGTTTCGAGGTCAAGTTGGAGGACATCAAGGTCGTTCGCGCCCAGAAATACACTCCCGTACCCGAAATCCGCATCGAGGTCGATTATCGTCGGCCCGTGGCCTTGCCCGGCTACACCCATATGTTCAGTTTCCAGAGCCGAGTGTCGAGCTTCGTGGGAAGGCTCTGAGAGAGTGGGTCTGTGGGTCTGTGGGACCTCGCACTTGCCCACTCGCGATGTTCTTGCTTCTTCGTCCGGTTCGGCTTGGCCAAGCGTGAAGGGAGAGCGCCCGAAGGGCGAAGTGAGATGTGGATCCCGAATCCGAAGGCGAATGCCGATTCCGAGCCGTCGCGCAGGGCTGAGCGGGATCGAACCGCTCGGAATCGGAATCGGAATCGGGAATCGGAATCCACCAGAATCCCCCTGACTTGAATCTCGTTGTATCCTGTTCGATGATAATGTTTCGCTATCGAAGCGAGGTGTTTTCCCAAAGGAGAACGAGTTGAGATTCTGGCTGTTTTTTTCTCTTGCGGTTTTCTTGCCATGCCAACTGAGTGCTCAAGTCGTCCCCAACCCAGCGGGCCGGGGTGCTAGACCCAACCTGCTGTTCATCACTTTCGACACCACACGTGCCGATCGGCTTGGCTGCTACGGGTACTCCGGAGCCCGAACACCCGCCATCGATCGCCTGGCGCGCGAGGGCGTTTTGTTTTCGCGGGCTTACGCTCAAGCTCCTCAGACCTTGCCCAGCCACTGCTCGCTCTTCACCGGTTTCTATCCCATCACCCACAACGTCCTCAGCAACGGGCAACGGCTCGAGGACGACGCCTCGACTCTCGCCGAGATGCTTCAGGCCGGCGGTTATCGCACGGGTGCGGTGGTGGCGGCTGCGCCCCTGATGCAAGAGTTCAACATCCACCAGGGATTCGACTACTACAACGACGACTTCAGGGACAACGCGGTGTTGAGCGGGTTCAAGGCCATGTTGCGCTTCTTTTCGGCCAACAAGCTCAACATCCCGACTTCGCGCCCCGCCAACCGGGTGACGGCGTTCGCCAAGCAGTGGCTTTCCCAGCACGCGGGGCGAAAGCAGAAACGGCCCTTCTTTCTCTGGGTCCACTATTTCGATCCTCACGACCCTTACGAATTCCGCCCCGACTTCGACAAGCCGCTGTTGCTGCAAGACAATGCCGAGGTCAATCAGTACGGCTACCGGGAGCCCAACTACGTCAACGAGATCGAGTTCGCCGACCACTATCTGGGCAAGCTCCTCGACCACCTGGACAAGCTCGGCGTGAGCCGGAACACTCTGACCGTCTTCACGACGGATCATGGTGAGAGCCTGGGGGAACACGAATATCGAGGGCACCGTCAGAACGTCTATGAAAACATCATCCGGATCCCGCTGATTTTCCGGATGCCCGGTGTCCTGCCCGAGGGCGAACGCCTGGATGTGCCGGGGATGTCGATCGACGTCACCCCGACCATCTTGAGGCTGCTGGGCATCCCGTACCCGACCAGCTCCTTTCAGGGCACGGATCTGTTCGCACTGAACGCCGGCGAGCCCCGCAAGATCTACGCCACCGCCGTCAAGCTCTTCACCAAGTCCTTCATCCGCAGGACCATGATTTACGGGGATCTCAAGTTCATCGAATTCGACGATCCGGAACGGAACGCTCTTTACGACCTGCGCATCGATCCCGACGAGAAGGTCAATCTGCTGGAAGGTCATCAGAAGGTGGCCGGGTCGCTGTCCTGGGAGAGTGAAATCCAGCAGTGGTTCGAACAGCACGAGAATCTGAGGCTGAGCGACTTTCGCATGTCTCCCGAGCAGCTCGAGCGGCTGCGCAGCCTGGGTTATATCCAATAACGGGCGGCGCTATCGCCGTCGCAGGGGCAGGTTCGGCAAATTCGCCCATTCGGAGAACGCGGCCATCTCAGCAACGCAACAGCAGCGGGTCCTGGTCACGGGCGGCGCCGGATTCATCGGCAGTCATCTCTGTGAGGCGCTCCTGGAGGGGGGCGACGAGGTCATTTGCCTGGATAACCTCTACTCTGGATCGAAGCGCAACATCGTCTCTCTTCAGTCCCGCCGGTCCTTCGAATTCATCCGTCACGACATCGTCCAGCCGATTCTGCTCGAAGTCGACCGGATCTACAACCTGGCCTGCCCGGCCTCTCCGGTGCACTACCAGTTCAATCCGGTCAAGACCGTCAAAACCAACGTCATCGGAACCCTCAACTGCTTGGGCATTGCAAAGAGGGTGAAAGCTCGAATCCTGCAGGCCAGCACCTCGGAAGTGTACGGCGATCCCGAGATTCATCCTCAACGAGAAGACTACTGGGGCCACGTCAATCCCTTCGGTCCCCGCAGCTGCTACGACGAAGGAAAGAGGCTGGCCGAAACGCTGATGCGGGATTACCACGAACAGAACGGAGTCGACATTCGAGTCGCCCGGATCTTCAACACCTACGGCCCCCGCATGTCGATCGACGACGGCCGCGTGGTGAGCAATTTCGTGGTCCAGGCACTGCGCGGGGAACCGCTGACGGTCTTCGGCGACGGCTCACAAACCCGCTCGTTTTGCTACGTGTCGGACATGGTTGATGCGTTGCTTCGCCTGATGAATTGCGAGGATCTGCATCTGCCCGTCAATCTCGGCAATCCCGAGGAAGTCACGATTCTGGAAGTCGCCGAACGGATCAGGAAGCTCACCGGCAACAAGGCCGAAATCCGCTTCGAACCGCGCCCCAAGGACGACCCCAAGCGCCGCAAGCCCGACATCGGGCGGGCGCGAAAGCGCCTGGACTGGGAACCCCGGGTGTCCCTGAACGAGGGGCTGGAAAAGACCGTCGAGTACTTCGAGGGTGTCCTGTCGTGTTCTTGATTTCTGGCGCCAGGCGTCTTGTCCGGGTTCTCACGAACGCGGCTCCGTCAGGATCGCCCGACCCGCAGGCGGTCAACCCCTTTCAGAGCTTGGTTCGTCAGAACCAAGACAAATCCCCATCGCGCCTCGGTCACTTTCGACGCTGGACGGAGAGCGCAAAACGGAAGCCCGTGAAGGCGTGATTTCGTTCTGCTAGAATACCGCGGACCGAGGGAGGACAGATGCTGGCCTATGTGCCGATTTTGATATTCATCCTGGTGGCGATTTCGCTGCCCGTGGTCGGTCTCGCCGTGGGTCGGCTGCTGCGGCCCTACAAGCCGTCCGCCTCCAAGCTGAGTCCTTACGAGTGCGGAATCGAGCCCGAAAGCGATGCCCGCGAGCGGACCTCGGTGCGTTTCTACATCATCGCCATCCTCTTTGTGATCTTCGATGTGGAGACGGTTTTTCTCTTTCCCTGGGCCGTGATATACGACGAGTTGGCGCTGTTCGGCTTGATCGAAATGTTCATCTTTCTGGGGATTCTGATCGTGGGCTACTTCTACGTGTGGAAGAAAGGGGCTCTGGAGTGGGTGTGACCGAATCCGGTGTGGAGCGCAACGTCGTCACCACGACGGTCGATTCCGTCTTCAACTGGGCGCGCAAGTCGTCCCTTTGGCCGATGACCTTCGGCTTGGCCTGTTGTGCGATCGAGATGATGGCCACGGGTGCTTCGCGGTTCGACATGGATCGCTTCGGCGCCGGCATCTTCCGGCCGTCGCCGCGCCAATCGGACCTGATCATCATCGCGGGCACCGTGACGCTCAAAATGGCCGAGGTCATTCAAAAGCTCTACGATCAAATGCCCGACCCGAAGTGGGTCATCTCCATGGGGGCCTGTTCCAGCGTGGGGGGGCCCTTCGACACCTATTCGACGTTGCAGGGAGTGGACAAGGTCATCCCCGTCGACGTTTACATCCCGGGTTGCCCGCCGCGCCCCGAGGCTCTCCTCTACGGCCTGATGCGGCTGCAGGACAAGATCGACCAGATGAGCATTCTGGACGAGGCCAAGGAGGCCGCCGGGTAACCGCCTTTCGGGCGAACCAACAAGAAGAAGAGCATGGACGGGGGAGATCGAGAAAAGCCGAAAGCGCCCCTGGAGCCCGGCTCCGAAGGCGCGGATGCTTCGCCGGCGGAGGAAAGCTCTGCGCAGGGTAAAGAGCCGTCCGCAAAGAAGGAAGCAAGCCCTCCGCAGAAAGAAAAGCCTCCGGTCGAGAAGCAAGCACCCGCTCAGGAGGGCGAGAAGCCGCCTGCCGGGAAGGACGCAGCTCCTTCCGAGGAGGGAGCCTCCGAAGCGGCTGCCGCCGAGGGCAAGCCCAAGCCGCCGCGGCCGGCCAAAGCCGCCGCCAAACCGGGCGCCGCGGTCAAGAAAAAGCGTCCTCTCAAAAAGAAAGGGCCTTCCTACAAGGACCTGGAGGACGACCCGCTGGCCGAGGCGCTCCGCGAGCATTTCGGAGACGCCTTGCAGGTGGCCCACTCCTTTCTCAAACAGAAGATCTACACGGTCGCGTTGGATCAGCTCTACGACATCATGCTGTTTCTTCGCGACCGACCCGAATGGTCCTACGACTACCTCATCGACGTGACCGCACTCGACGGTCTGGACGACGAGAAGCGCTTTTGCCTGGTCTATCAGCTCTACAGTTTCTCGCGGCTTGACCTGATCCGCGTCAAGAGCCGGCTGGGCAAGGACGAGGTGGCCCCCTCGGTCACCGCGATCTGGAAGACGGCGGATTGGCTGGAGCGGGAGGTCTACGACATGTTCGGGATCGAATTCTCGGGACATCCCGACCTGCGTCGAATCCTGCTTCCCGAGGATTGGCACGGGTTTCCGTTGCGCAAGGATTACGACATCAAGCTCCAGGACCAGGCCTGGATCAAGAAGCACCTGCGCATCCGCAAGGTGCCGGGTTAAGCCATGCTGGAAGAGACCGTTCTCGAGACCAAAGAGCTGGAACTCAACATGGGGCCGCAGCACCCCTCCACTCACGGGGTGTTGCGGGTCAAGCTCTTTCTGGACGGCGAGCGGGTTCAGGACTGCGAGTGCATCATCGGATACCTGCACCGGGGCGTCGAGAAGATCAGCGAGAACCGTTCCTACATCAAGTGCGTTCCCTACTACGATCGCACCGACTACATTGCCGCCGTCTCAAACGTCTACGGCTACCTGCTGGGCGTTGAAACTCTGATGGGCATCGAAGTGCCGGAGCGGGCCCGCGTCATCCGGGTGATGATGACCGAGTTCAACCGAATCGCCAGTCATCTTCTCTGGCTGGCGACGCACGCGCTGGACATCGGCGCCATGACGGTCTTCCTCTACTGCTTTCGCGAGCGGGAGGAGATTCTCAAGCTCTTCGAGGCGCTCTTCGGCGCCCGGTTGACCACCCACGCCTTCCGGGTGGGCGGCATGTGGAAGGATCTTCCCGACGGATTCGTCGAGGAGGCGCGCAAATTCATCGACGAGTTTCCCGGCCACGTCGACGAATACGAGCAGTTGCTCACCAACAATCGCATCTGGCTCGACCGTACCAAGGGCATCGGGGTCATATCGGCCGAGGAGGCCATCGACTACGGGCTCTCCGGGCCGCCTCTGCGGGGTTCGGGAGTGGATCACGACATCCGCAAGCTGCGGCCCTACGGCGGCTACGAAGACTTTGAGTTCGACGTCCCGGTCGGGGCCAACGGCGACACCTACGACCGTTATCTGATCCGACTGGAGGAGATGCGCCAGAGCCGGAGAATCATCCTGCAGGCGCTGGATCGGCTCCCCGAGGGTCCCATCCGCGGCAAGGTCCCTCGCATCCTCAAACCGCCCGTGGGCGAGTATTATTCGGCCATCGAGGCCCCGCGCGGCGAATTGGGATACTACATCGTCAGCGACGGCTCCGCCCTGCCCTTCAGGGTTCGCATCCGCCCGCCCACCTTCATCAGTTTACAGGCGCTCAAGCGGCTGGTCCGGGGGCATCTGGTCGCCGACGTGGTCGCCATCATCGGCACGCTCGACATCGTTTTGGGGGAAATCGACCGCTGATGGAAATCTTCTTGAGCTACGTCCTCATCCCCGGGATCAAGATCGT
>JBFGHF010000182.1:0-7495 GCA_041578355.1 Acidobacteriota bacterium | reverse complement strand
CGTCGGTTCGAGTCCGATTACCTACACCATTTTTTTCAACAACTTACAGCCATTCTCGTTGCTTCCCGAAGAGACCCACCGTAGTTGAAACTGTAGACAGTCTATGCACGCTTGATTCTTCGGATTGCCACATTCCTGCGGTTCTTCAACCCGACTCACTGCGAGGAGGGGTTCAGGAGACTCCCGCCAGAATAGCCACAGGGGTTCCGTCCGAGCCCAAACCCAGCTTCGCTGCCACCCGCTTGCGCTAAGAAACAGGTCCACTACCGCATCGCCAAAGGTGTGGCCCGATCCCTGGACGCCTTGCATGCTGGTGGACGTCGTTGTCGGAGTGCGCAAGGCGCTCGCTAATTCCTCGAGGACCGTGACGGTCTGCCTGATCGATTGTGCGATCCAGACCGCCCTGATCATGCTGGCGAGCACCTCCGTCCGCGAGCGACGACGGACCCCGTCAGCCGTCGGCCCGGGCCAGAGGCTGCGGTCGAAGGTAGGTCAGCGAACGCCAGACGGACTCCACGGGCCCCATGCCGAAGTGCTTCAGCCACCAGCTGGAAAAGACGAG
Source organism: Acidobacteriota bacterium (assembly GCA_041578355.1). GTDB lineage: Bacteria > Acidobacteriota > UBA6911 > RPQK01 > JANQFM01 > JBFGHF01. The sequence goes on along the minus strand of JBFGHF010000182.1, from coordinate 6,933 downwards.
CTGGAAGACCCAGATGCCCACCACGATGCCGACCTGTCCGGTGCGCTCCACCGTGCCGAACAGACCCAGGCCGTGGCCGTAGAAGATCGTGGTGCAGATCAGGGTCTGGCTCAAGTAGTTGGTGAACGCCAGACGGCCAACCGCGGCCAGCTTCCGGACGGCCTGCGACGCCCATTCGGCCCGGCACAGCAGCATCAGCAGCCCCACGTAGCCGAGGCTCACCAGCAGACTGCCCCAGTAGTTGAACTGAGTGCCCACGAAGCGTGAGTAATCGAACGACCAGTCGTGGGCGAAGTTCTGGGCGATTCCGTACCCGATCAGGGGCCAGCCGGTCGCCAGGCCGGCCAGCGCGAGCAGCCCGTAGAAGCCGTGGGAGCGCTCGGCGGAGAGCACGCCCCACTTGAAAAGCGCCATGCCGATGAGCATCACGCCGCAGATCCGCCAGCCGGCCCAGACGACGAAGACGAAGGTGTGCAACGCCAGCGCCAGGGGGATACGGTGCTCCATCTGGGTCAACCAGCCGGACTGATAGATGGACACTTCCCAGGCGACCTTCTCGGGTCCCGGCTGCCAGTCCTGCGCCAGCTCCTGGTAGACCTCCGGCGGCATGTGCGGCAGGCTGGCGGCGATGAGAGAATAGAGCAACGAAGGAACGGCGAAGCTGATGAGGCCCAGAATCAGCAAGGTGCGCGGTGTCCGGTTGCGGAAGAAGAAGACGATCAGTGAGCAGAAGCTGTACCAGATCAGGATGTCGCCGTACCAGAACAGGTAGGCATGGATCAGGCCGAACAGGAGCAGGCCGGCCGTGCGCCGGAAATGGATCTTCGTAGGGTTCCAGCCCTTGGCCTGGGCGCGGGAGGCCATCAGCACGATGCCGGCGCCGAAGAGAAACGAAAAGAGCGTTATGAACTTGAGGTCCGTCAGCAGGTGGCCCAGCAGCCAGACCGCCTTGTCGAGGCCCGTCAGATCGCCGTACGCCCTGGGGTTGAAGTAGGCGGCGGCAATCATGGAGAAGCTCTGGACGTTCATCACCAGGATTCCCAGGACGGCGAAGCCGCGCAGCGCGTCCAGCGAGATGATGCGTTCCCCCCCTGGAGTCGGTCTCATCGCACCGGTAAATTCCAAATCGGCGTTCAAGGTCTTGTCCTCCTGTTCTCAAACCCTCTTTTCCAAAGTCGGCGACTCCACGGTTCTTTTCCCCGAGTCCGGGGACGTCGGAGTCGCTCCTGAGTGCAGGAAGGTCCTCGAGACTCGATTCGCGGCGTCGTTTCAACGCGGAGAGCAGTAGCCGGATGCGGACCCTGGAGTCAAGACCGGCCGGGTCACTTTTCCCGCGCTGTCGACATGGGCAGCTAATCGGTCCCAGTCTGAGTCAGTTCGGCAAGCCAGAGGTCTCCAAGCCGCTCCCAGAGAGGGAAATAGAGGCGGTCGCCGTGAACGGCCAGGGACTGATAGGGCCTTTGGCTGCCGCGAATCTCCATCAGCGGTCGAACCGTCCCGTCTTTCACTCTCACGGACCAGAGCGCCTGCGGGCCGATGCCCCGGGCCTGTGTGTAGATGGTCCGTCCATCGGCCGACCAGACGAACAGGTTCAGCCTGAACCAGGCAGCATTGGTCAGGCGCCGGGGTCGGCCGCCTCTGGCCGGAACCAGAAAAATCTCCCAGTGGCGGTCTCGATTCGAGGAAAACGCCAGCAAGTCGCCTCCGGGAGACCAAACCGGATAGGAATCGATGCCTTCGTGGAAAGTCACTTGCCGCGGCTCTCCACCGTCCTGCGAGATGATCCAGACATCCGAGTTCCCCGTTCGGTACGAACAAAACGCGATCTCTCTTCCGTCGGGTGACCAGTTCGGGAACCAGTCCTTGGCCGGATCGTCGGTCAATTGCGTCACGGCGCCACCCCCGACGGGCGTCAGGTACAGGTTTCGATTGCCGTCGCGAAGGGAGTAAAAGGCGAGCCGCCGGCCGTCTGGCGAGAATCGCGGGAACCAGTCGTGAGCCCTGTGGGTCGTCACCTGTTCGAGCTCGCCTCCATCGCGGCGCATCAGCCAAATGTCGGCGTTCCCGGACCGGTTGGAGTCGAAAGCGATCCATTCACCGTCGGGCGAGACGTCGATGAACTCTATGACATGGTTCGTCATCGTGATCGGCTGAGCGTCCTCGAGAGTGAGCACCCTGCGCTCGTCTGCGGGCACAGAGTAGATATTCGAGCGTTCGACGACTTTGGCATACGCCAGCATGGTCTCGTCCGCCGTCAGGGCGAACGACCCCACGCCGACGCCCGCGGTCAGGGGCCGTGCCGGGCCTTTCCGACTCCCCTTGGCATCCAGTTCGATCCACCAGACATCAGGCGTCCCCCCACGGTCCGAAATGAAGAACAATCGCCTGCCGTCGCGGGAATAGTACGGTTGATGGTCGAGACTCGTGCCCTCCGTCAGAGGGCGGGCGTCCGAGCCATCCACTCTGAGCGACCAGATGGTGGAGACGGAAGTGCCGGTGCCGGTGAATTCGGTATAGGCCAGGCGTGTTCCGTCGGGCGACCAGGCTGGTTCGGACATGGGGGCGAGAGCTTCCTGCGGCTCGTGTGGGACGCGCTGTGGAACACCTCCGAAGGCCGGCACCGTGAACAGGGCAGACCACGTGGTGAAGGCCAGATTCCGGCCGTCTGCCGACCAGCTCAGGGTGGGAATCATTCCCACGAAATCGAGGGAGGGATCGAAGTACAGGGGAACGACACGTCGCGGTGGGCCGCCCAGAGCCGCAACGACGAAGATCCCGCCTCCGTCGCGCGCGGAGACGAAGGCGATCCACTGCCCGTCGGGCGACCAGGCCGGATTGCCGTCGAACCCGTCGAAACTGCCGGTCAATGACACGGCCTGCCCTCCCGAGACCTGGCGCACCCAGACATCCATGTTTCCGCCTTCTTCTCCGGCGTAAGCGATGCGAGTACCGTCCGAAGACCAGGTGGGCCTCTCTTCCAGTCCAGGCGCGCTCGTCAATGGCAGAGTCCTTTCAATCCGAAGCTCGAACGGCTGGGGGCTCAGGAGGGCAAGTCCGGCGACCACCAGCACCGCCAGCAGTGCCGCAGCCAGGGCGAGCGACACCCCCCGGGCGAGATTTCCGGCAGTCTGCTTTGCGGGTGCCCCGATTTGGCCAACCGAGACGCCGGCGAGGACGTCTTCGATTTCCAGCCGGGCGTCGGCGATGTCGTGAAGGCGTTGACCGAGGTCCTTCTGCAGGGTATGTCGCAGCAGGGAACGAACCGTGCCGGGAACGTCCTCCGGCAGCAGACTCCAGTCCGGTTGGGTCTCGAGGACCTTCCCCAGGACATCGGGGGCCGTCTCCCCCGGAAAAGTCTGCCGGCCAGTCAACATCTCATAGAGAACGCAGCCGAAAGCCCAGATGTCGGCGCGCTTGTCCACCGACTCGCCCCGAGCTTGCTGGGGGCTCATGTACGGGAACGTGCCCAGGATTGCGCCGGCCCGGGTATCCGCCGCGAAGGTGGGAGCTCGCGAGAGCGACGCGGGAGGGTCTGGCTCAACGGGCTTGGCCAGCCCAAAGTCCAGGATCTTGACGCCGCCTCCGTCCGCGATCATGACGTTAGCGGGCTTCAGATCACGGTGAATGATCCCCCGAGCGTGAGCCGACTCCAGCCCATTGGCGATCTGACGAGCGATGTCCAGAGCCCGATTCAGCGGAACTGGGCCCAGCCGCAGCCGCTGAGCGAGCGTCTCCCCTTCCACGAGTTCCAGGATCAGCAACCTCCGCTCGTCCTCCTCTTCCAATCCGTAGATCGCGGCTATGTTGGCGTGGTTGAGAGAGGCCAGGATCTTTGCTTCCCGCTCGAAACGCGCGAGCCGAATCATGTCGTGGCTGAATTCGGCTGGAAGGATCTTGACGGCAACTCTCCGGTTGAGTCTCTGATCTTCGGCCAGGTACACGGTCCCCATGCCGCCTTCGCCCAGCTTGTCGAGAATCCTGAAGTGGGAGACTGTCTGCGGAATCACGGCTCTCTCCCAAGAAAGGTGCGTTCGTTACATCTTAAGTCCTTTCGAAGGTGCCTGGCAAACCGCGCCGGGAACCTGTCAACCGGATCATGAAAGAGGCCGCTGGACCCTCCGCCATCGTCTGGGTCCGATTACCTCCACCCGTCTCTTCCTCCTCGAGTCGAGCACAACGACCGGAGTTCCAACTGATCATCGGAGTTCATGTCGAGGACTCGACCGTCGTCCTTCTGATAGCTTCCAACGACGTAGATATCTCGCCACTCGAAGTGGTCCTGCCAGCGATGGAACGGAGTCGCCTGCCCAGTGTGCGGCCGGTGAGATTGCTGCCCTTGTGCAGCTTCCAGTCGATGCACGCCAAGGCGAAATTGTCGGGTTGTCCGAGCCGCTGTACTCGACTGGTGTGACGTGCTCGATGTGGAGCGGCCGAGGGCGGGAATGTCCGCTTTGTCAACGGAGCCCGTGAGGATGGAGTCGCCGTCTGAATGGGAGCCGTACCCCACTTTTGACAATAACTCAGAATCCGAGCACCTGCTTTGCACACAGGGGGGCGTCGGTTCGAGTCCGACTACCTACACCATTTGTTTTCAATGGCTTACGATCGTTTTTCGGGTCTGCCGAAAAGCCTGTTGTAGTCGTCGGAATCGTAGACGATCTTCGCACTCCATGATTCCTGATTCTCAGCGCAGCAAGAATCGTCCGGTGACGTCTGCCCCGTTCCAGCGGGCCGCTTACAGAGAGGAGACCCCCCAAGAGACATTGGCGTCGACCAACAGGTTCAAGAACGCGACCTTTCGCGCTTGTAATCGTACTCGGGGTCCCACTCCAGGGCACCGAAGCGTTTCAGCAAGCGCTTTTGCTCACGCCGTGCGATGAATTCCTGCAAAGCACGAGTCACCGCGGCCTTCTTGGTCTTTTCGCCGCTCACGGCCAAGGCATGCTTCAAGAGTTCAGGGTCGATCGCCAGGTTAGTCGCCATGTGTGAATGGCCAAACATTCGTCCGCACGTGTCAAAAAGGGCACGGTGGCCCGACAAGACTGAAGAGCACCTGCTTTGCAAGCAGGGGGTCTTGATTTTTCAAGTGGCCTGTTATCAACGACTTATGGAGACGAGCACCTGCCCAAAACGCGGGTGCTCATGGGCACGATCCGGAGTTCGGCTCCCCCTTACGGATTGGACAAACCTTCGATCCGTTCGAGTTCGTGTGCGGGTTATCCCCGGGATTGTCCTAACGGAACACCAGGTGTGACGCGACTCCGACACCCAGCTGGAGAGCTGCTCCGCTTGTTCAGCGTGGGGTGGTGGGCACCCGAGCTTCTGCCCAACCGACGGCGGACTGGGCGGGGTGTTCGGCACTGCTCAGACTGCGACCGGAGTGAGGGTGAAGACTCGCCCGTAACGTGACGCTCCTTTGATGTCTCCGGCATGGAGCGCTTCCCTCGCATCGTCGAGTTTGTAGGCGTCCTCGAGCGACAGGTAGGGAGACCACCCGGAGTCGTCCTCCAGGAGTTCGACTTCCACTTCCACTACGTAGTCCCCCTGCCGGACTAGCTTTTTGCGACTCCTTTTCCTCATGTTCGTCTCCTCGTGAAGGTCTCGTCCCAAATCGCTGGATCCGGACGGTACGCGGTGACCAGCACCGCAGGACTCGACTCGCCGCGAGGAATTCCCCACACCACGTGAACGGGACTGCCGCGTCCGTCCTTTTGAAGGGTCAGGACACAAGGTCCTTTCGGATAGTCGGGGTAATCCTCGACCACGGTCGCCTCTTCAACGTTACTGAGCATGTCCCGCACTGAGATTTCATCCGCAGCCAGCTCATCGTAGCCATGCTCAGAAACCCGAACTTCTCCCAGAGCGATCAGTTGTCGGATCCGTCGGAAGGTGTCGCTCCTCGGCTCCATCGCTTCGTACCATAACGCGTTCTTGACTCCCCGGACAGCTTACCATCGCCGGCTGCTTCCGGGTCCGCGTCAGGGCTCCCCGGCCGATTGGGCGCGGGTGGCCTGCCCCCCTCTGTCCGACCCAGGTACTAGAGAGTCTCAGCCGGCCTGACCCGCCAGCAGCAGAAAAGCGGTGGCCAGAAGCGTTCCGAGTTTCATGGTTGCCTCTCCTCTTCGGTGCGCCTCTACTGATTCGGATGCCTGCGGGCCTGCTTCGTTGCCGGCATCATCTCACGTACCCGAGGGCCTCCAGCCGCCGCAGGGTCTCCCGGTCCGGCAGAACCGGGCCGGGTTCTCCCGCGTGGACGTGGCGGCGCAGCAGATCCTCGCGGATCCGCATTTGACCCCGCAGCAGCGCCAGCAGCGCCTGCTTCAGCTCGGCCGCCTGCTCCCCGTGCGAGGAGGACAGGTCCGTCTCCTCGAACGGATCCCGCTCGAGGTCGAACAGCTCGCAGGCGGCCGCAGCGTCCGGCTGCCGGCCGCAGGCCAGTTTCCAGCGGCCCTGTATCAGGGCCACCCAGAACGAGTCCCGGTACCGCTGCACGTCGCTGTCGCGCGGGTAGAGGTAACGGTCCAGCAGCAGAGCACGGCCGGGACCGGACGGGCCCCGCAGGAGCTCCCTGCCTGCGATTGCACCCGGCCCGGCCGGCAGCGAGCAGTGGGCGAGGATGGTGGGCAGGAGGTCGACGTGGTGGGCGTTGTCGGTGCGGACGCCGGGTGCCAGGCGGGCGGGGTGAACAAAGGCCAGCGGCACCCGGACCTGCTCCTGGTGGACCGACAGGCCGTGCCCCTCCCGGCCCTGCTCTCCGAACGACTGGCCGTGGTCGGACGTCACCACCCAGAGAGTCCGCGAGGCGATCTGCAGCTCCTCGAGCTTCTCCTGGATCCTCTCGAGCTGACGGTCGTTGAACCGGATCGCCGCCCGGTACTGCTCCCACTTCGTCCCCGCAGGCCGGCCGCCGCCGGGCAGGGGCGGAAACGGAGG
>JBFGHF010000181.1:0-7497 GCA_041578355.1 Acidobacteriota bacterium | reverse complement strand
GGTCTCTCCCTGTCGGCCATCGCGGACCTGACCAAAATCGGCGTCGAGCACCTCAAGGCGCTGGAAGAAGGCAAATACGACGAACTGCCGTCGGGCGCCTATCCACGCATGATGCTGAGGGCCTACGCGCGCAGCCTCGACCTCTCGCCGGAGTTCCTTCTGAAGGACCTACCCGACTCGGGGGATTGAGGGCTCGGGACTGAGCCCGGGGGGGACGGCGACCCTCAGAGAGCTTCGTTCTTGTCCGCGTTCTCAGGAACGTATTGCCCAAGTCGATCCGTTGAGCCGGAGGCGTCGATTCGGGTGCGAAGAGCTCCCGGAGGGGGCAATGTGAAAATAGCCCAGGGCTTCAGCCCTGGGTGGTCAGCCCCCCCAACCAAGTTCAGAGTCCCGGAGGGACGATTGAAACCGCGGAGAACGGGCGTTTTTCAGCTGTCCTTACGGGACTGAGGGTTGGAGGCACGGCATGCCCAACCCACCGCTGAAGCGGTGGGCTATTTTCAGCCCGTCCCAGCCGGGACGGGAGGCGGCGCCACCCAATCAAGCCCGCTACGTCCGGCCCGGATGGCGCTTCATTCGATTCGGGCGTCAGGCTCCGCCCGACCCGAATCAGGCGGTCGGGGGTGCTCGCGCCGATTTACTTCGATCCTCGAATCGAGTAGAGATGCCCTTGGGTTCGAATCAGCACACGGTCGCCCGCGAGTGCCGGAGTTGCCTGGGTGAATTCATCCAGGGAGTTGATCCCGAGCAGTGCGAATTCCTCGCCCGCTTGGATCACGAAGGTGCGGCCCTCCTCGTTGATGCAGAAAATCTTGCCATCGTATGCCCAAGGCGAGGAAGTGAAGTTGCGCGCGGTGGTGTGGATTCGCGACTTGTAGTTGTTTTTGCCCGTTTTGGGATCGTATCGGGAAAAGATCCCTTTGTCGGTCAAGACGTAAAGGCCCCCTTGATAAATCAGCGGAGTGGGGAGATAGGTGCCGCCCGCGGTCCGGTTGTACCAGGCCACGTACTCGCCGACGGACTTGTCTTCTGCGGGGGTGATGTCACCCGAACCGCCGGGGCGAATGGCCGCGATCGGTTTGTTCTGCTCTCCTGCGGAGCCTGACGTCACATAGAGAAGGCCGTCCCAGGCGAAGGGGCTGGCGATCGTCATGCGCGACATGCGCGACATGCGCCAAAGCTCCGAGCCGTCGAGGTCGTAGCTGATCACCCAGCCCGGTCCGATGGTGACGATCTCGGTCCGTTTTTCGTTCTCCCAGACAAACGGCGTCGACCAACCGGAGCGGAGTTGAGGGCTGCCCAACCCGGTCCGGGGTGTCCGCCAAAGCTGTCGGCCCGACTTCTTGTGATAGGCCGCAATGAAGCTCTTTTCCTGGTTGTCGCTGACCACGAACAATCGGTCGTCGTGGAGCGCCGGAGAGGCTCCGCTGCCGAAATCGAGGTAGACTTTGTGAGGTTCGAGCGCGGCCTCCCAGAGCTGGTTTCCCTCCAAATCGAAAGCGAAGAGGCCTAGAAACGAGGCATAGACGTAGACGGCTTCGCCGTCGGTGACAGGCGTCTCCGAGGTGTAGCTGTTCTTGCGGTGACGGCCCACCGGAGGCCTACCCGCGTGGTACTGACGCTTCCAAAGGATGCGGCCCGTTTCCAGATCGATGCAGTAGAGGTCGTAGCTGAGCTCGATCTCGTGGGGAAGTTCGTTGTCCCGGTCGGTCACCGCCCTGAACATCTCCTCCTCGGACTTTCCCTGATCGAGGAGTTCTTTCACATAGTCGTTCGAAAAGTCGACTCCCAACGAAGGTTGTTTCATCACCCGCTCGGAACTGGCGGAGGTGACGAAGATCTTGCCGCCGGTCACGATGGGCGAGGACCAGCCCACGCCGGGAATCGGTGTCGACCACTCGATGTTCTCGGTCTTGGACCAGCTGGATGGAAGCTGTGCGTTGTCGCTGGTCGGCGTCGCCCACGGCCCCCGGAACTGAGGCCACGAGGGGTCCTGTGCGCGGGTCGCCCCGGGTAGAAAGGAGAAAAGGAGCAGCGTCAGGGCCAGCCGTCCGGTCACGGAGGATCTCGCCCGCTCTGGAATGGATTGTTTCATGGAAATCTCTTCAAGCTGTGGAGCCCCGGAGGTTTGGATTTGCAGCCAACCCGACCCCTGGAAACTCGCCTCTTCGGGGGTTCGAACTTCCCGTCCATATTAGGTTCTGCCAGGGCAGTGGTCAATTCCGTCAGATGCGCTCGATCGGAATCGCGCTTCAGGCCGGTTTGCACTTGTCGAGGCAACTCTGAGGCAGTGTCTCTTTGGAGCCCAGTTCCGTGATGTTCTTCTCTACGTCTTTCGACTCCTGGAGCCGCACGACGTGGATCACGGCGTCCACCAACGTCCCGGGGTCGACCACCTTCGCGCCCAGCCAATGCACCTCACGGTCTTTGAAACGCATCAGTTTGGAGCGGAGATCGGACAGGTCCTTCAAGGCCGCCAACTCGTGGGCGAGCATCCAGGCGAAATCCCGCGCCACGTCCATGACGGTGCCGACCAGCCCTTCCTCCCCCTGCTCGCCCACTTCCTCGAGCAAGTGGATCATCGGCGAGAGATCGCCCAACTCCGCAAAGACCGTCGGTACCAGACACGCCAGCAGGCAGTTGATGCGGTTGAAGTCGTCGTGCAGCGACTGAAGCTCCGATTCGGTGGGAGCGATCGTCGCCGCCGCGATTCCCAGGTCGTAGTTGATATGGGCGTTCATGCCCACCAAAAGGTGCTGCAGAATGAGCAACTTCGAGTTTCCGACAGCCTCGAAGGCCACCTCCCAGGAATCCGAGATGGAGGCGTCGTGGTCGCGCCACTGTTGGAAAGCGGTCAAATAGCGATTGGCGAAGGTGACGTCGAGTCTCCTCATCCGTTGATCGTTGTCGAAGAACCCGGTTCCGATCTGGGAACGGACGGTCTGCGTCACGCGACGGTAGAGTGCGGCGAAATATCCGGCCCGGCTCTTCTCCGATAGCGACCACGCCACGATCTTGTCCAGCCGGGCCAGAACTTCGTCGATCGTCTCGGCACTCTGCGAGTCATTCATCACTGCAGAATACAGACAGCGTGTTGAATAGGGAAGAGAGTCGGGGGGAATGCGTCAGGGGTCGGATCCAAGGTGGTTGGCGGCGCCACATGAAGCGCCGATTTCCAGTCTGAAGGCGTTCGGCCAAGCCCGGAGGAGCCCCGGAAGACAGCACGGATTCCGGCTTGCCGTTCACGTCCCTCTTTCTCGAAATCCTCGCCAACAAGGGAAACCCCGGCAAAGGCCGACCGGTTTGACAGCGGTTCGGCCCATTCGATAATGTCAGCAGCATGGCCTGGGAAAAGACGCAAGTCCTCAAAGAGACGTCGCTACGCAATGTGGACAGCGAAGTCTTCCGACTTCTCAAAAAGCAGATTGAATTCGAGCGCAGCACGCTGAAGATGATCGCCTCGGAGAACTACGCCTCCGACGCGGTCCTCGAGGCCACCGGCTCGATTTTTACCAACAAGTACGCCGAAGGCTATCCGGGCGCCCGTTACTACGAAGGAAACAAGATCGTCGACGAGGTGGAGTCGCTTGCCGCCAAGCGGCTTTGCGATTTGTTCGGGGCCGAGCACGCCAACGTCCAACCCCTGTCAGGATCTCCCGCCAATGCCGCGGCCTATCGCGCCACCATCGGCTACGGAGACAAAGTGATGGGTATGCCCGTCTCCGAAGGCGGACATTTGACCCACGGCTGGAAGGTCAACTTCTCAGGGATGGACTATGTGTCCGTCCCCTACGGCATGGACCCGGCCACGGGTCGGGTGGACTACGACGAGGTGCGCAAGATCGCCAAACGGGACCGCCCCAAGCTGATATGGGTGGGCGGCACAGCCTACCCCCGGGCCTGGGACTACGAGGCGATGGCGTCGGTGGCGTCGGAAGTCGACGCCTATCTGGTGGCGGATATCGCTCACATCAACGGCTTGATCGTGGCAGGCGCCCATCCCAACCCGACTCCCCACGTGGACATCGTCACCAGCACCACTCACAAGACGATCCGAGGCCCCAGAGGCGGCTTCATCCTCTCCCGCATCGAGGACCGCTATCAGGAGCTCTATCACGCGGATTCCAAGTTCAACCTGGCAAAGCGCATCGACCGCGCCATCTTCCCCACGCTGCAAGGCGGCCCTCATATTCACGCCGTTGCCGCCTTGGCCGTGACTCTCAAAGAGGCGGCCAGCCAGGAATTCAAGACCTACGGACACCAGATCGTCGCCAACTCGCGAACGCTGGCGGAACAACTGATGGCGCGCGGGTATACGCTGGTCAGCGGCGGCACCGACACCCATCTCCTGCTGCTCGATCTGCGCGACCGAGAGTATTCGGGCAAGGACGCGGCCAAGGCACTGGCGGCCGCGGGCATCATCACCAACTTCAACATGGTTCCGGGCGATCCCCGCAAGCCTTTCGTCACCAGTGGAATTCGACTCGGCACCGCCGCCTTGACCACCATGGGAATGCGCGAGCCGGAAATGAAGCGGGTTGCCGATTTCTTCGACCGGGTCCTTTCCAACATCGACCGGCCCGACACTTTCAGCGCCGTGCGAAAAGAAGTCCGTGAGCTGGCTTTGCAGTTTCCGCCGCCCGGTTACACGGACCCCGAGTAGGAAACCTTGGATGGTTCACGCTGCCGCAGTCCTCATCTCGGTGGCTGCTTTTCTGGTCCCTCAAGACGTCAGGGCCCGGCGGGTGCCTCCCCCCGTATTCGAAGACTACGTTCTCGAGCTGCGGCGCGGTTCCGAGCTCAACTATCTGCGATTCACCGGCCACGGATCCTTCTGGGACAACCGCCTGCAGCTGGACGATCCCAATCAACCCGCCACCCGGATTCGCTACTTCGCCGAAGAGGACGGAATCCGCTTTCAGATTCTGGTCTTCCGCGGGGTGGTTGACCGTTTTGCCACCGAGAGCCAGCGGGAGCAGGTTCCTCAGGAACTGGTGGCCGAGTTCATCTGCCGGCCCGGAGAACCGCCGGTGGAGGTCTCGCGCCTTTGGGCTTTCGGGCTCAGCGAACTGGCGCTTCGCTTGGTGCCCGCGCTCAGCGAAGAAGTCACCCCCTTTCGTTACGACAACCTCACCAATTCGGTGCAACTCGTAGAAGTGGAGGAGTTTCAGGATCGACTCGCACTTCGTTTGACCAACAACTCCGAAAAAGGTTTGATTGCGGTGGGGATCAGCGGTTCTACACGATCCAGCTTTCCCGGCTCGGTCCTTCTCGCGCCCGGCGCCGAGATGGAAGCTCCCATTCACAAGAAGCCGCGGCCGTCCGGGGAGCCGCCCCCCGTTGGGCTACCGACGATCCAAATCAGCTGTGCCGTCTTTGAAGATTACACTTTCGAAGGCGACCCCAACGAAGCCGCCCAGTTCGCCCTTCGCCGCTGGGGCAACCTGATCGGGCTGCGCAAGATCCTTCCCGTATTCGAAGAACTGTTGAAGAACCCGGAACCCGACGCCGTGGCTACACTGGAGGCGCTTTTCGGGCGGATCCAGGCGGTCGACACGACCCCGTCCGCCCGCGACAACGGGCAAGCCGTACAGTTTTTCAGCCGCCACTTTTCCATCTCGCCCCCCGAAGTGGCCGACCGGCTCTTCGGCGCCGCAGCCAGTTCCCGCCGCTTTCTGCTCGACGAGATCAACTGGAACGCCCGCCGAATCCTGGAATCGGAACGGCCCGAAGGCATCTGGGATTACCTGCAGAGGACCCTCGAACGCTGGCAGTCGCGATTGCAGGCTCTGAGGGAAGACTTCGGGGAATGATGATAGGGTAGCCTTCCCACGGAGGCGACCCACGGACCCACCGACCCATTCTACGGCTGCATCCCCTCCAGGACTCCCAGCTGCCAATAGAGAAAGCTGAAGCGGTCCGTCAGGTTCTCGATCTGCTTGCTGGTGGGGGTGCCGCCGGAATGGCCTCCTTTGGTGTCGTAGCGCAGCAGCACGGGGCGGTCCCCTGCTTGGGACGCTTGCAGCAGGGCCGTCATCTTTCTCGCGTGAAGGGGGGACACCCGAGTGTCCGAGTCTCCCGTGTCGAAGAGAACGGCCGGATAGTCAGTGCCCGGCTTGACCCTGTGGTAGGGGGAATACTCGTAGAGGAAACGGAACTGATCCGGATCTTCCGACGATCCGTATTCCGGGACCCAGAAACTGGCCACCAAGAACTGATGGTAGCGAACCATGTCGAGCAGCGGCACGGAACAAATCACGGCCTGAAAAAGGTCGGGCCGCTGGGTCAAAGCCGCGCCTACCAACAATCCGCCGTTGCTCCCACCCGCGATGGCCAGCTTTCTCGGGCTGGTGTACCCCCGGTCGATCAACCATTCCGCCGCCGCGATGAAATCGTCGAAGACATTCTGCTTTTTCTCCAGCATCCCGGCCCGGTGCCACTGCTCGCCGAACTCGCCTCCGCCGCGAAGATTGGGTAAGGCGTAGACTCCCCCCGACTCGACCCAAACCAGAGCTGCCGCGGAAAAGCCGGGGCGGCGGCTTATATTGAACCCTCCGTACCCCGTCAAATAGGCCGGGTTGCTCCCGTCGGTTTTCAGGCCCCTCTTGTGAACCAGGAACATGGGGATTTCGGTTCCGTCCTTCGAGGGGAAACGGACTTGGCTGACCTGGATGGAATCTCCGTCGATCTCGACCGGGCTCTGATACCAGACGTCCTGTGCGCCCGAGTCCACCTCGTAGCGATAAATTGTGCTGGGGATGTGGAACGAACTGAACGTGTAGAAAGCCTCGTTTGAGGACCACTCTCCGGACGGCGTCGAGGCGGTCCCCAGAGCGGGAAGCCGGAGCTGACCCAGCGCTTCTCCCGACGCCGAGACGATCTTGATCTCGGTGCGAACATCGCGCAGGTAGTTGAGAAACAATTTTCCACCGACAAGGCTCATCCCCGTCAGCACGGCCGCCGGGTCTTCCTTGACGATTTCTTTCCATTCGCCCTCGGGATCGGACGGGTCGACCGCGAAGACCCGATAGTGAGGCGCCTCCCAATTGGTGCGCACGAACAACTTCCCTCCGCCCATCGATCCCGAGAAATTTGCTCGGCGGTTCCCCGAAACCGATCGGGGAGCGCCGCCTCGTTGCAGGTCCTGGACGTAGAGCTCCGTGTGCGACCAACCGTGATTGGCCGTAAGCAACAGATAACGGCCGTCTTCGCTCAGGGAGCCGCCGATGATGTCGCCGGTCTGGAAGGCGTCTCCCCAGACCTTGCGGTCGGAAGCGGGGTCGGTGCCCATCTGATGATAAAAGACGTGATGCTGGTCCTTCCCATCGTTGAGGGAATAGTAGAAGCCCGACTTGTCGGGCAGCAGCGAGATCCCGCGATAGCGCTTGCGTGGAAGCACGTCGGGCAATTCCTCTCCGCTTTCCACCTGTCGCCAATGAACCTCGAGCTCGTCTTCGCCTCCCTGACGGATGCCGTAGGCGAAGAGCGTCGCGTCGT
>JBFGHF010000180.1:0-7525 GCA_041578355.1 Acidobacteriota bacterium | reverse complement strand
TGGGAACCCGCTCGGCTTGGACGATTTTTCCGACGCGCATCTCCACCTTTTGAAAGTCCTCGATGCCGATCTTGTCCACTTTAGCGGCCGGTGGCTGTTTCCAGGGCTCCTTCTCCTCCTCGGCCGGAGCCTCGCCCTTCACGGCGGCCAAAAACTTCTTCTTGTTCAGCCTCGGATAGACTGGCTCGATCGTTCCCAGACGAGTACCGGGTTGGAGGCCGCCCCAGCTCAGGTCGTCGAACCTCTGATCATTCAAATCCCCCGAGATTCCGAGCTGCTTGAAAATCGAAGCTGTTCCGTCGGGGATGATGGGGGCGAGAAGGACGGCGGTGATCCGCAAAGCCTCGGCGGCGTTATAGAGGATGGTGCCCAGCCGGTCCCGCTTCGAAGAGTCCTTGGAGATCGCCCAAGGCTCATTGGCCACCAGATACTTGTTGCTCAGCGAGATCAACTCCCAGACGTGGTCCAGCGCCCGGTTGATCCGCAAGCCGTCGAAGTGTTCCTGGTAGAGCTTGATGGTTTCCTTGCTGAATTGGACGACCTGCTTGTCGGAGCTTTCCAACCCCGAGGATTCGGGAATCTCTCCATCGAAGTAGTTGTCGATCATCTTCAGGACGCGGCTGGCCAGGTTGCCCAAGTCGTTGGCCAAGTCGCTGTTCACTTTGGTGACCAGCCCGTCATAGGAGAAATCACCGTCCGAGCCCAAGGAGATCTCGCGCAGCAGAAAATAGCGCGTGTAATCGGTCGGGAGAGCGTCTATGAGGCGGTCTATGGGGATGAAGTTCCCGTCCGATTTGGACATCTTCTTCCCGTTGATCGTCCACCAGCCGTGGACCAGGAGCTGCTCCGGCGGGTCCATGCCCGCCGCCATCAGAAAGGCCGGCCAGTAGACGGCGTGGAACCGCAAGATGTCCTTGCCCATCAACTGGACCTTGGCCGGCCAGTACTGGCGGAAGCTCTTCTCGTCGGTCGAATAGCCCACGCCTGATACATAACCCAACAGGGCGTCGAACCATACGTAGAAGATGTGTTTCTTGGAATCGGGAACGGGGATGCCCCAGCTGAAGGACGTGCGGCTGATGCTGATGTCCTTGAGACCCCCCATGACGAAGCTCAGCACTTCGTTCATTCGGGTCGAGGGGATCACGAAGTCGGGGTTGTCGCGGTAAAATTTCTGGAGCTTTTCCTGGAAAGCCGAGAGTTTGAAAAAATAGCTTTCCTCGCGGACGAATTCAGTGGGGGAGTTGCAATCGGGGCAAACCTCGGCGTTGCCCGCCACGAAGCTTTCGCAGCGCACGCAGTATTGCCCGCTGTACTCGCCTTTGTAGATGAAGCCGTTCTTCTCGATTCGCTTGAAAACGTCCTGGACGGTCTGGTGATGGTGCTTTTCAGTGGTGCGGATCACCGCGTCGAATTCGATGCCCAGGCGAGACCAGGATTTGAGAAAGGCGGCGGCGTTCTTGTCCACCAACCCGGGAGGCTCGATGTTGGCCGCCCGTGCCGCCCGCTCGATCTTGAGACCGTGCTCGTCCATGCCGGTCAGGTAGCAAACGTCGAGACCGCTCATCCTTTGGTAGCGGGCGATCGCATCCCCGATGATTGTCGTGTAGGCATGACCGATGTGGGGAACGTCGTTCACGTAATAGAGTGGTGTTGTCAAATAATAGGCTTTACTCATCCCGCAGAACTTTCAACTCGCTGAGAACTCTTTGCCTAATCAACTTGAACGGTAACTTGTGCCGGACACTCATCTTGCGAATGTCGTCGAATTCAGGCCAAACGTTGACAACTTGACCGCCGAGGCGGCCGATTTTGACCCCGACAGTACCGAGTGAGGTCGCCACTTGTCGGATTTCCCGATCCAGGACCAGGCGTTCCCGGCTGGACCACCGAATTCCGAGCGTGGTGGTTTCTCGAAAGACCAACTCGGCCATTCTCTCCCGGTCCTCCCGGTGGCAAAGCAGAGTGAGGAGCACTCCGGGCCGGTTCTTCTTCATCTGCAACGGAGCATAATAAACGTCGAGAGCACCTCGGCTCAAGGCGGTTTCCAGGAAGTGGCCCAGCGTTTCAGTGTCGCTGTCGTCGATGCTTGCTTCCAAAACGACGATTTCCTCCCTGCGAACACCCGCGGCTTCGAGCGAGTCTTTCTCTTCCTGCGACTCTCCCACCCAAAGTCGCAACAGGTTGGGGATTTCCGCGAAGGTACGGTCTCCGGCGCCCCAACCGGACTTCTGCAGCAGTCCCGGAGGCGGCCTCACGCCGGGTTGGGCCAAGCCGGCGATGATGGCGGCGCCGGTGGGTGTAGTCAGTTCCGCGTCCACCGGTCCGGTGACCACGGGGAAGCCTCTGATCAAGAGCTCGGTGGCGGGAGCGGGAACCGGCCAACTCCCGTGGGAAAACTCGACCGTCCCGCCTCCCAGAGCCAAAGGGGCCGAAAAAAAACGATCCACCTCGAGATAACGGAATCCCAGGCATGAACCGACAATGTCGACGATCGAGTCGACAGCGCCGACTTCATGGAAATGAACTTCTTCGACGGATTCGCCGTGAACTTCCGCTTCCGCTTCGGCCAGGCGACGAAAGATGAGCAGACTCTTTTCCCGCACCCAGGAGTCGAGGGGGCATTGAGCGATGAGGCGCCGGATCTCGGCATAGCGTCTGCCCGGGTGGCCGTGGTGATGACCCGGATGATGATGACCGGCCGGCGCGGAGTCTTCGATCTCCACCCGGAAGTCGATTCCCCGCAGACCCTGACGCTCGACGGGCTCCGCCCGGAGCCGAAAAGGGCCGAGGTCGAGCTTCTGCAACTCCGATTCGAGGTGACTCAGGGGCACGCCCAGGTCGATGAGAGCGCCCACGATCATGTCGCCCGCGGCGCCGTTGAAGGTATCGAAGTAGAGAAACCGGCTCATGGCAGTGACCATGTTAATTCACTCGCAGCCACCTTGTAACGTGGCCGACCCTCCGCCATCCGGCGAGGAATGCCGCAAAGGAAGGCGGCCGGAAGGTCGACTCTTTTGCGCCGAGCGTGGGCCTCACGTATCATAAAAGCGGAGGGCGCCGAATCGGGCTGTGGGAATGGACTTCACTTGATGCCCGGTCTCCGGCGCGTCCCAGGAGGCTGTGCTTTTTCATGTCGAATCGAGCTGCCGCGGAATCCGAACTGGCTCACTCGAGAATGACATCGGCAAGTTTCCTGGCGTCCTCGAATTCCCGCAGTGGACTGCTGGCGCTTCTGCTGGCCACGGCCTTTTCTCTCGGCTTCCAGGAAACGAAGCCAAGCCACAGTCTTGCGGAAGTGCTCTCCAAGAGCGAGATCCAGGACTACCAAAAGACTTCTTCCTACCGCTCGCGAATGGGTGTCATGCGAGACGCGTTCGAGCGCTACACGGGACAAATCACACGCGAGACCAAGGCCAAGAAACTGGAGCGCGCCAAGGCGACGCTGTCGAAAATCCGCTCTTTGTCCCAGTTCGGGGTCGACGAGACCGCCGGGGCCGATCCCAAGGATTTTCGGTCCAAAAAGGTGAAGAAACTGGAAATCCGTCTGCGCAAGCTGGCCGAGGTGCTGGAGGATCTCTCTCTGTCGGTGCCTTTTGAATACGGTGCCCAATATCGGGAAACCGTGGAATCTCTGGAGCAGCTTCGAGGACTACTTCTGGTGCAACTCTTCGGCGATTCGATCTCCTCGCCCAATGGAAGCGCCGCAGCTCGATTCGGGTCGGGTGCAAAGATGGGCTTTTCAGGCCGCTCTTTTGCGACTTCTGCCCAGCGGAGAGGCGGAACCGGGATCCTCGGCGATCAGTTCACCGACGAGGAGTACGAGAAGGTTCAAGACGCTCAGGAACTGGTCAAACGGGTGGAGGTTTTTTTGGAGATCGCGGAAGCTCGGCTGGATGAAATCGAGCGCCGCCTGCAAAGACGGGAATGGGAGAAGAAGGATCCCAATCCCCTGGAGTTCTATACCGAAGCTCAGATGGTCCACGCCTACCAGCGCGCCATTGACGGCATCATGGTCAACATCGACGAAAAGCACTCCTACAAGTTGGCCTCCAAGAAAGACGTGCGCAAATCGCTCAAGAAACTGAACAAGAAGATCCTGGAGTTCCTCCCTCGTTTGGAGCCGCTCGAAAAAATTGCGATCGACCGTCAGGACCAACAGCTCTACCGCGTCGTGCGCTTGGCCCTCAAGAGCTCGGAGATCGCCCGCAAGGGATCGCAACTTGGTTTGGGCGCTCCGGCGGACCAATAAGACGTGGCGGCAATGGTCGGGACGTGGTCGGCGCTGGAAACTTCACCGGAATTTGACGAGAACGACTGAGCACAATGCCGAGAATCGCCGCTATCGGGACCGCCGTTCCCCCTCATCTCACTCCTCAGGATGCCGTGAGAGACCGTGCGGCCGAACACTTTTCGGCGGGTCGCCGCGACGTTTTTCGCTTGATCCAGGTCTTCGACAACGTCGGGGTCCGCCAACGCTACTTCTGCAAGCCCCTGGACTGGCTTGCCCGGGAACACACCTTCCGGGAGAGGAACGGCGCCTACCAGCGCTGGGCGGAACGACTCAGCATGGAGGCCATCGAGCGCTGTCTGGAAAACGCCGGACTGGGGTGCGATCAAGTCGATCACCTGATCTTCGTCTCCACCAGCGGGATGGCGACTCCCAGCATCGACGCCCGCCTGGCCAATCGCCTGCCCCTGGGGCCGCATACCCGCCGCACCCCGATCTTTGGGCTGGGCTGCGCGGGAGGGGCGGCGGGCCTGACCCGTGCCTGGGAACTCGCCAAGGGTTCTCCCTCCAGCCGGATTCTGCTGGTGGCCGTCGAAATCTGCTCTCTGACGTTTCAAAGCGGGGACTTCAGCAAGAGCAATTTGGTGGCCTCGGCCCTCTTTGCCGACGGGGCGGCGGCCGCTCTGGTGGTGGGGGACGAGACAGACCTTCCCGGGACCGCCATCGTCGACGCCCAGAGCACCATCTGGCCCGAGACCCTCGACGTCATGGGCTGGGACTTTTCCGAAACCGGACTCCAGGTGATCTTCGCCAAGAGCATCCCCCATTTGCTGCAGACCCACATCAAAGAGAATCTCCATCGGGTGCTGGAGCTGAACGGCCTGGCGTGTTCCGACCTCGCTCACTATGCCGTCCACCCCGGCGGCACCAAGATCCTCGAGTCCTTTCAGGAGTCCTTGGGATTGACCAACGGAAAGCTCGAGGTGAGCCGCGAGGTGCTCGCCGGTTTCGGCAACATGTCCAGCCCCACGGTGCTTTTCATACTCAAGCGAGTCCTCGAGGGCGACCTCCGAAGCGGCGATATCGGCTTGGCCGCAGCGTTCGGGCCGGGCTTCAGCTCGGAGTTGCTGCTCTGGAGGGTGGGTTAGCGCGCGGGCGTCCCCCGCCGCCGGCCGCCGGCTAAATCCTAAAGCTGTGACACCATCCTAAACTGCAGTACCGTTGTGTCCTGGCAGCAGGCGGCAGGTGTCTGGAATCTGACGATTGCAGTACCGCCAGCGGAGGCGACTACGCAGTGTTGAGGCGGACTCCGCGCCGGAGGGAGGCGACTCTCCGCAGCGGGAGCGAGGACTCCCGACGAGCCAATGCGGCAGGCCCTGATGGTGCTGCACTCGTGGGAGTGCAGACCCGTTGTGTCCTGGCAAGCAGGCGGCAGGGTGTCTGCAATCTGACGATTGCAGTACCGCCAGCGGAGGCGACTCCGCAGTGTTGAGGCGGACTCCCGACGAGCCAATGCGGCAGGCCCTGACGGTACTGCACTCGTGAGAGTGCAGACAGATTAGGTATTGACATCCAGGACCGACCACTTCAGCGGCAGCAGCCCGTCTTTGGGCCAGATTGCCATCGGTGGACCTTGCCCCTGCAGTACATAGTAGATAGCGGCCTCAACCTGCTCGGGCTTCCAGAGGTAGACTTTGCTACCCTTGCGGGCCCATCGGCGCCTTCTCTCCGGCGGGTCGAGATTCGATTGGTTTAGCCGATAACTTGCCCTCGATTTGACCGTCCGGAGGATTCTCTCGGGTTCGCATGGAGCCTCTACGACTGCATGTCCGTGAGTTCTGCGAATCTGAGCGGCATCCAAAGACCCAAAGACCACGAATTGTGACGACAAAGCTCGACGAGCGCCTCCAGCACAATGTCCGCTTTGCTCTGTTGAGCGAATAGTGCGCCTCCCTGCGAAGACGGGCCAAAGCTCGGACTCGTCTCGGGTTGTGCGGGAGCATGGGGTCGCCATATCGATTGTGGAATCGATCGACGGTGCCCTCCCGCGCTCCGTGCAGCCGGGTGCCGTAGCAGCGGAAGGTGATCAAATACGCCAACGGCCAGATGTTGATTCCATACATCTCACCTACTAAAACGGGCGAGATAGGAAATGTGCGAGATTTTTTTGGTGCAGCACGCGGCGCGGTGTCTGCAATCTGACGGGCGTGTTGCCCGAATCACGGCGGAGCCTTCAACGTTACTGCAATCGTGAGATTGCAGACAGATGCTCGTCGCTTTAGAGCGTAAATCCGTGCGCTGTCTGCATTCTCACGAATGTTGTACTGGTTGGGATAGCCGTCCTCGGATTTGGGCAACACGTTCTGACGATTGCATTACCGCCCGGGAGGCGACTCCGCAGGAGCGAGACGGCAGGCCCTGACGGTACTGCACTCGTGGGAGTGCAGCAGGAGCAACCGCCGTTTTCCCCTAGCCTTGATAGAAGATCAGCGTGTTGAGCGGGATTTGGCGGGGGTCGATCTCGTCGCCGCTGAGGATCTTGCCGTCGGGCAGCCGGTAGAAGGTGGAGGGGTAGTTCCACTTGATTCCGGCTATCCGCGAGGGCAGTCGGTTCCTCTTCACATGACCGCCGTAGACATATCCGAGGAGGATCTTGGGTCCCTGCGGCAACGCCTCCAGGACGCCGGGCGTCCGCCGTTTGAGTTCTCGGCCGGTCCGAACCATCCCGCTGGGGAGGAAGTAAATGGTACTGGAATCATCGTGAGCCTCTCCGGCCAGGGCCCAGGCCGTGTTTCCGTCCTTTCCGACCTCCAGGAAGCCTTCGAAGGCGTCGTCGGCCGATTGCTTCTGGGAAAGCAGGACCTGGGTTCCAACTGGAATCCGGTCCCAGTGTCGGATTTCGTTTCCCGCGCGACGGCTGCCGTCGGGGAAGACGTAGATCGTGTCGGCGCTGTCGTACGACTCGCGGGCGATGTGCCAGGCTGTCCAACCCCGCGCTATCCGGTTCGATTTGCCGGGTGACGAGGCTTTGGGCATTTTGGCGAACAGGTAGTCGAACAGCTCCCGATCCGCCACCCTGAGCCGGCCCGCCGTCACGTCGGGGTCCTTCTCGGGCTTGGTGTCGAGTCCCAGACTGCGGCGGATGTCGGGGCGCGCGAAGATCATGCCGCAACGCTTGCGACCCCGGTGATTGTATCGATGGAACCGGTTGGGTCTGCCGTAAGCCACCATGGAGTGTGTCAGCACCCTGCTGTCCGGGATCTTGTAGACGCTTTTCAGCTGACGCAACAGTTC
>JBFGHF010000179.1:0-7533 GCA_041578355.1 Acidobacteriota bacterium | reverse complement strand
GCAGCGAGAAACGATCCGGGGGCTTCGCTTCACCTACGAGCCGGAAGAACTGCGCTTCTTTCTGGCTCGCTTCGAGCCTCTGAGGGTCGGGATGACCAGCCCGCCGGGCAGAAACCGGCGAAAAAGCGGCGGGGCGCGGCGTTGATGGTGGAGCTTGGTAGAGGATTCGCTTTTACGGGCTAGCGGTGATTGGCCATGAGACCGTCCATCATCTACGGCGGCTTGGATGTTCTTCAGCCGTTTTCACCCCGGCCTTTGCCCGGTGGCGCCGTATCGATTTCCGGGTAAAGCCACGAGTGTTCGAGGCCCGGGTGGCGTTTGCCGTAGCGAGCCGGTACATCCTGCGTCCAGTTGCTGGGAAGGGTGAGACAGAAGAGCAACAATACGCCCAGGGCCAGGCGCTGAGAGGTGAGCGGTCGCGGCTCTGAAGTTTCCGCGGGCAAGGTCCTGGGAAGCGACGCACCGGGTAGCCGGCCCAATCGGCGCTGACGGGAACGGTACAGAAGGAGCAAGCCCAGCAGAGCCATGAGGATGTTGAGAGTCTGACCGGTGCCCAGTTCCAGCCGGTGAGTGGGGTAGTCGCGAAAGAGGTCGATGAAGATCCTCGGGAAGGAATACCAGAAGACAAAGCGGGCCGCCGTCGCTCCTGGGGTCGGGTTGCTTTTACGCACCCATAAGAGGAAGGCGGCCAGCAGGAAGTTCTTGCCCCCGTCATAGAGGACGACCGGATGGCGAAATCCCTCGGCGTCCGGGAACTGCACTCCCCACCAAATCTCAGTAGCGCTGCCCACGATCTGCCCGTCGATGAAGTTTCCTATCCTGCCGGCGCCCATCAGCAAGGAACCGGGTATGACCAATTCGTCGACCAGGCTCAGGAACGGTTTCCGGTAGACGAGAACGAAGGCTCCCGCAGCCGTGGCGGCGCCCAGCAAGACGCCGTGCGAAGCCATGCCACCCAGCCAGTAAGCCGGGATCAAGCCCGGATGCCGGCTGTAAAAAGGCCATTCGTCGAAAGCCACTTCGACCAGCCGTCCTCCTAAAAGCACTCCCGCCACCAAGAAAAGGCTCAGGCTGTAGACCTCGCGCGGCGTCATCCCGAGTCGTGTCCGGCGACGCATGAGGAAGAGATGCATCTGCAGAAAACCGATGGTGTAGCCCAGGCCATACCACCAGAGATAGAAGCCCCCGAATTGTCCGATAACCGGATCGATGTTGTGAACAAAGGGTCCCAGCAGTCCCAGCATCTCGGTCTTCCGGCAGGCGCACGGGCCAAACTATCCCATTGGCTTTTTCAGCACCCGGGCGCCGGAGCCAACCCCGTCCTCGTCATTGATTTGTGACCCCGAGTATCCAGTTCGAAATCGTCTCCAGCGCTTCGGGAGCCATCTTCTCACCCGAAAAGTACTCCGCCGGCAGACCCGTCCGGGCGCGCTGAAAAATGTGGTTGAGACCTTCCAGTTCGGTCACCGTGAAAGCTCGATGCCCTGCCCTTCGAAGTGCCGCACTGATCGCAGACAGGTTCTCTTTTGCCGGGGTCTGCACGTCCAAGCTGCCCGTGATGGCCAGCACGGGACAGCGGACCTGACTCAGAACCTCACCAGGGTCCTGTGCGAGCGACTCGAGCAGATGAGGAGAACGCATGAGACGAAAAAAGGTCTCGGGATCGTCTTGGTGGAGCAGCGTCCTGTTGTGGCCGTCGGTATAACTCGAGATTTCGCGAAGAAGCCCGATGGCGCGCAGTCTTTCCGTGTTCGCCAGCTCGGCCCGGATCCAAAGGGGCCAGAGGCTGTCCCAGAGTTGGCGGATGCGGATGAAATCCCGTTCCTGAAAGCCGGCAGCTTCGGCGATCGCCAGGCTGGATAGACAAAAAAAATCCTTCCCCCAGATTCCGGGCGCCGCCATCAGGACGATGAAGGCCAGGTTTGGTGACCGGAGGGCCAGGCGAGGCACTACGAGCCCGCCCTGGCTGATTCCAATGGCCCCGATCTTCTGCGGCTCGAGCGACTCGTGGGCTTGAAGGAAAGCATGGCCCGCAAGAGCATCTTTGACGAAGTTCTCCAGGTCGTAGGGTTCGTACCGGCCTTCCGATTCCCCACAGCCACGTTTGTCGTAGCGAAGTACTGCAATGCCGCGGCGAGCCAGATGATCGGCGAGCTCCGCCATGGGTCGATAGGTGCCGATCCGGACTTCCCGCTGGTGGGGACCGGAACCTCCCACCAGAACCACGGCGGCAAAGGGCCCGCTCCCTCGAGGCAGTGTCAGCGTTCCTGCCAACCTGACACCATCGCTGGGATTGAGAAAGCCGACTTCGGACTCGCTGTAGGCGTCGGCGCCGGACCTCAGAGGGCCTATCACGTTGCACCCGAAGAAGAGCGGAAGGCTCAGGAGAAGGGAAAGTACAGCGAACCTGAACATGGGTCGTGGCTACCAAGGCGCCGTTCTCGAAACCAGCTTGTCCGATCCTTCCGGGCCCCTCTGGCCCGCAACCCGATCCGATGGGGTCCTCAGCGTTGTGATGCTCGAGTTGGCACCTGCCGATTGGAAGGCAAGTTCAGAGCCTAAATCGAACGCCTCTAGAAAAGCCCGTGCTTCCGCCACTTCGGGGCAGAGGGACGACTGCGGTGTGTCCGTCCTGGGGGAAAAGGCGGATCCGTGTGCGGGATAATGCGCAATGCGAACGGTTCCTGACCCTACTTTCGACATCACTATCAAAATCTAGCTGCGGCAGCCACTTACGATGGTGTCACAGCTTTAGAATTTAGCATCGATCGTCCTTCAGGTTGCCAGATTCTAGAGAGCGACCTCATACCGGCGATGGGCATGCGCAACCTTTCAGAGCTGCGTTCCGTGAGGGCGTGTTGCCCAAATCGTGATGTGGGCTCCAGCCTCGCAGAGGCGAAGGATTAGAGCCTGGGGCGCGAGCCCCAGGAAGGGTGCACCTGCCCCGCCAAGAGTCCCGAAGGGCCGATGCAACTCGTTGAAAACCCAGGGCGGCGGCCCTTCGGGGCTCGATTCGGCGGAGGTTCGGCTCACCTGGGGCTCACGCCCCAGGCTATTCGCCTACGCCCTTCGGGCGCTTGCATCCAGACATTCGTGATTTCGGCAACACGCCCGTGAGAACGCAGACAGATTGCAGCTTGCAGCCGGTTACTACACGAGGATTGGTCTGCAATCTCACCGATTGCAGCTCTGAAAGAATTCGCCGGCCCCTTGTTTCGCAAACTCGACCAGTTCGTGAACTTCTTTTGGGCCTAGTCGAACTAGAGCTGTGACGAGAAGTGGCACCGGATGAACTCATTGCGATCGGCTCGCCGCTAGCGGTAATGGGCGCCGATGAACTTCCCGGCAGTCTGCCAATCGGGGAACCACTTGCCAGCTTCGTCGTCGGGGCCGATCTTTGGCTTCGTCTCATCAACAGGCAAGGGCACCAGGCGGAAGCCCCCATGGGGGTCGCTCTTCAGCCGGACAACGGGCCGGGAATCGAGATAGACGTTTATCATTAGGACTTCTCCACCCGCATTATCGGAACGGACGGCGAATCATTTAGTGATTCTCTTTACATTCAGGGATCAGACCATGGCCCCGTTAGGCCGGCATAGAGTCTCAGCACGCCGGCAGTCAGATCGCTTGAGTGCCAGGGCGAGCGTCGTAAGTCGATTGTCGACCGAGTATTCTGGTATCGTTTTAGCCTTGTCCGGCTCATGAAACGAAGGAAGCCAGAGGTACCATGAGTACAAGTTCAGCCGACACTGGAACGCTTGACCAAAAGGTGCTCACGCACCGGGAAGCCCTCGACCGGCATGTCCGCGAGATGGTGCTCTGGCACTTCAGTTCTGAGACGGGGTGCGCGTTCTGGCGGGAGTGGGCTGAAAAGGCAGGTTGGGATCCTCGGGATAAGGTCCACACATTCGACGATCTGCGCCACTTCGGATTTTTCGACGAGAGTTGGTTGCGGGGCGGGCCGGTGCGCCGCTGGGTCCCCGAATCCTATGCGGATCGGCCCATTTGTGTTTTTGAGACGGGCGGAACGACGGGCCTTCCCAAGTCGCGGGTCAACATCGACGACTTCCGCATCGATTACGAGCTTTTTTCCGAGACTCTGCCCGAGGAGCATTTCCCTCCAGGCGCCGACTGGCTGATGCTGGGACCCTCGGGACCGAGGCGCCTGCGCCTGGCCGTCGAGCACCTAGCACAATTTCGGGGCGGGATTTGTTTCTGCGTCGACCTCGACCCGCGCTGGGTGATCAAACTCATCAAGCTGGGTTGGACCGAGCATCTCCGGGATTATCAGGAGCATGTCATCGATCAAGCCATGACCCTGCTTTCCGCCAACCACGACATTCGCTGTCTTTTCACCACCCCTAAGCTCCTGGAGGCGCTGGCGGACCGGCTCGAGCGTGAGGGCACGACGATCCGCAAGGCGGGCATCACGGGGATCTTCTCGGGTGGCACCGAGTTCACGCCTCAGTGGTACCGGTTCGCCGTAGAGGAACTTCTGGACGGCGCCTTCATGACTCCCACCTACGGCAATACGTTGATGGGACTGGCCGCGTCCAAGTCTTTCGACCCGGTGGACAACTACAAGATCACCTACCATGCGCCGCAGCCGCGGGCGGTGATCCAGGTCGTCGACTTCGACGACGCTGGGCGAGTGGTCGGCTATGGAGAGTCGGGGCGGGTGCTGCTGACCACGTTGACTCCCGAGTTTTTTATGCCGCGATTTCTGGAGCGGGACGAGGGCGAGAGGGAGCCACCTTGCGAAGCCTACCCCTGGGACGGAGTCAGCGGGCTGCGGCCCTACCGTGCTTTTGCCGCCGCGACCACGGTGGGCGTGTACTGAGGATGGCTGGTAGGGAAGCCGCACTCGGGGGTTGCCCCCCGGCGGAGGTTTGTGCAATCTCTTGCTTTTTTCAATTTTCAAGCTGTGACCCCGTTGTGAGGGAGGGCGGGACATGATTCATTTTCCGATTTTGCGGTGGGGCAAGCCGTACCAGAGCCTGGAGGTCGACCGGGCGGTCCACTTTGATACCGGGGAGCCGCTGGCTGAAGTCAGCCAGGCCATCGGCGGTTTGATACGGCGCGACATGCGCCACGCCGACAGGGCTCGGGAACTGCTGCGCGAGATCCCGCCGGGGGAGCTGATCGGAATGCTCGAGAAAGCTGCCGAGCTCTTCATGAGCGCCGAACTGCCCGCAGGCGACGCCACCCAGACTCCCGAGGACTTCGTCAGGTACCAGTCCGCCACCACCGGACTGCCCGAGCACATGTGCGTCAAGAACATGGAGAAGCTCCACCATGTTCTGACCAATCTGGAAGCCATCCTGGGATCTCTGACGCGCGGACTGGACCTCGAAATCCTGACCCGAGGCTACGGCGTCGAGAACGGCGTCATGCGCAGCTACCAGGCGACCACCCCTGTGCTGGGGATGGTCTTGCCGTCCAACTCTCCGGGGGTGCACGGGCTGTGGCTGCCGGTTATCCCGCTCCAGATCGGCCTCGTCTTCAAGCCCGGACCCCAGGAGCCTTGGACCCCCTACCGCATGGCCGAGGCGTTCTTTCAGGCGGGCATTCCCAAGGAGTCGATCGCTCTTTATCCCGGAATGGGAGACGTGGGAGCCGCGGTTCTGCAGCACTGTCCCCGCAATCTGATCTTCGGGGGCACGGCGACAGTCGACCAGTACAAGGGCAATCCCGGCGTTCAGGTCCACGGACCCGGCTTCAGCAAGATCCTCTTGGGGGATGACGAAGTCGACAACTGGGAAAAGCATCTGGACGTCATGGTCGACAGCGTTTTGATCAACAGCGGACGCAGCTGCATCAGTTGCTCGGGGATCTGGGCGTCGCGCAACACGCGCGAGATCGCCCTGGCGTTGGCTGAGCGGCTGGCCCCCGTGGCACCCCGGCCGCCCCAAGATCCCGAGGCTGCCCTGGCCGCGTTCACCGTGCCGGCGCAGGCCCGGGCCATCAACGCATCCATCGAGCAGGGCCTGCAAGAGTCGGGGGTGGAGGACGTCACGGCCCGTTTTCGCTCCGAACCCCGGCTGGTCGAGCGGCAGCGCTGCGCTTATCTGCGGCCCACCGTGGTGCACGCGGACTCCCCCGACAGAAAGCTCGCCAATACCGAGTTCATGTTCCCCTTCGTAAGTGTTGTGAAGTGTCCGCAGGAAAAGATGCTCGGCCGTATCGGCGACACCCTGGTGGGTAGCGCCATCACCTCGCAACAAGACTTTCGAAAGTCGCTGTTGGAGTGCACCCATATCGACCGCCTCAACCTCGGGCCCATTCCCACGATCCAGCTCAACTGGCTGCAGCCTCACGAGGGCAACCTGGTGGACTTTCTGTTTCGGAACCGGGCCTTTCAGACGGTGGCGTGAGTGCGGTAGCGCCGCCATGTCGAGGTCCGCAGACCTTACGATCCCTCACAAGCTCCCCTGACGAAATTGGGTCAAGTGGCCCACTTTGACAGCGAAATCACTGCAGCGAAGGGCGGC
The DNA here is from genome assembly GCA_041578355.1 of Acidobacteriota bacterium. Lineage (GTDB taxonomy): Bacteria > Acidobacteriota > UBA6911 > RPQK01 > JANQFM01 > JBFGHF01. Next base: position 1,042 of record JBFGHF010000179.1, on the reverse strand, counting down.
GCGGGCATCCCGGGAGCTCTCATCGTTGGTCGCCTCGGCCATTTCCGGGGACCGGCGGGGGTGGAACGGATCTTGCGACGGGTTCAGACAGGTGAGTGCACACTTCCGAGGGCAGACCCGGAAGCGGTGCATGTCGATCTTCGATTCGGGCGGACAACGCCTCCCTCGAACAGTGCTGGGTCCGCCCACTCACGAAGGAGTGGACCCGTTGCTTGCATCCGGCTACCGGCTCAGCACTTATGAGATCGTCGGCCTGATCGGTTCGGGGGGGATGGGGGATGTCTACGAGGCCCGAGATCTCAAGCTCGACCGCAGGGTCGCCATCAAAGTGCTGCGCGCCGACCTGGCCTCGGATCGACGGCGCTTGAATCAGTTCGAACAAGAGGCCCGTGCTGCGTCCTCCCTGGACCATCCCAACATTGTCACCATTCATGACATCTGTCGGTCGAAAGGGCATCACTTCATCGTGATGCAGTATGTCCCCGGAAACACGCTGGAAGATCTGATGAGCGGCGGGAGTCTGACCCTCAAAAAGGCGTTGGATTATGCGATTCAGATTGCCGGCGCTCTTTCCCAAGCTCACTGCCGGGGAATCGTTCATCGGGATCTGAAGCCGGGCAACATCATGGTGACCCGCGACGGACAGGTGAAGATCCTCGACTTCGGCCTGGCCAAGCTGCTGGAGGCGGGTGTGGGGAGTGACGTGGCGACCCGCGGATGCGAGCCAACCCACGAGACAAGAGGCCAAATCATGGGGACCGCGGCCTACATGTCCCCCGAACAAATCGAGGGGGGCGACGTGGACCACCGAAGTGACGTCTTCTCGTTCGGATCCGTGCTCTACGAAATGGTGGCTCAACGGCCCGCTTTCAGCGGAAACTCAGCGATCACGATTTTGACGAAAATCCGGGAGGGACAGGTTCCCGATATCGGCGGGGTTGTTCCCAATGTGCCCTACGAGCTGGAAAGGGTCATCGGGCGGGCCTTGCGCATGGAGCCGGAGAGGAGATTCCAATCGCTGGCAGATGCTTGTGTGGAACTG
>JBFGHF010000178.1:0-7547 GCA_041578355.1 Acidobacteriota bacterium | reverse complement strand
GGCGCCGCTCGAGATCTGGGGAAGCACTGCCGGGAGTATGAAGACCGGATCGCCGCCGCCGGGGGAATCGACTTGCAGATTCTCGGAATCGGGGTCAACGGTCACATCGCCTTCAACGAGCCTGGCGCCGCTCGCGACTCGCGCACCCGAGTGGTCGGGTTGACGGCTTCCACGCGCGAGGCCAACGCCCGCCTCTTCGAGCGCCCCGAAGACGTGCCTACCCGAGCCATCACCATGGGCGTGGCGACGATCCTCGAGACGCGCCGCATCCTCATGCTGGCCACCGGCGAGTCCAAGGCCGAAGCAGTCCAAGCCATGATCGAGGAGCCGCCTGCGGAAGCCTGTCCCGCGTCCTGGCTTCAGGAGCACTCGGACGTGGAGATTTTGCTCGACCGGCAAGCGGCGGGATGGTTGGCGCTTCGTTCGTAATCGGCAGCTTCTTCAGGTCCGCAACGATCCGGGCCAGGCACGGACCGCAGGCATCCCTGCCTGCAATTCATCCGGCGAGAACGAGCAACCGCTCGGGGATAATTGCGGGCTGGAAGCCCGCGTTCCGGGTGCTGCCGCAGATCCGCAGATCTGGCAACGATCCAGGCCAGGCACGGACCCGCCCAATCAAAACGGAAAGAAGATCGGGACCAGCAAGACCATCAGTCCCAGCAGGACGATGGTCAGCGGAGTCCCGACTCGCAGGTAGTCCATGGCGCGGTAACCGCCGGCGCCCATCACCAGCAGGTTGGCTTTGTGGCTGAAGGGCGTCATGAAGGCCGCCGAGGCGGCCAGGCTGATTCCCATCATGATGGGATAGGGACTGAGGCTCAGTTCTTCGGCGATACCCAGCGCTACGGGCGTCAGCAAAACCACCGCGGGAGCGCCGTCCAGCCCTTGGCTGAGCAGGCTGGAGAGGATGATCAAGGCCGCCAGCACGGCATGCGGCCCCAGCGGACCCGCCCACTCGGTGACGGTGGAAGCCATCAAAAGCGCGGCGCCGGTGCGTTCCATGGCCATGCCCACCGGCAACACGGCGGCCACCAGGAAAATCGCCCGCCATTCGATGGCTCGGTAGGCCTCCTCCATGGTGAGGGCGCCCAACAGGACGACCAACGTGGCGGCGGTGAAGGCGGCGACGTGAATGGGCTGAAAGCCCGCCACCACCATCCCGATCATCAACAGCAAACCCGCCAGCGCGTGGGGCGCCTTCTTGAGTCGTCGGGGAGCCTGAACCTCCTGGGAAAGGACGACGAAGTCGGAATCCTTGGCCAAAAGCCGGATGCGGTCTCGCGGCCCCTGCAGCAAGAGAGCGTCTCCGAAGAGCAGGGGCGTATTGCGGAGGTCGGTGTAGGTGGCCTCACCCTCGCGCCAGATAGCCAGGGCCTGGAGGCCGTACTTTTTGCGGAAGTCGAGTTCCTCCAGAGTGCGGCCGGCAACGCCGGAGCGGGGCGCGATGGCGGCCTCGACGACTCCCACGTCCTCCGACTCCAGCTCCTGTTCGGGAACTTCGGCGTCAAGAAGCACCTTGCCCAGTTCCAGCACGCCTAAGATCCGCGAAGGCTCCCCGGCCACCAGCAAACCGTCCCCCACCCGGATCACTTCTTCAGGACGGATTGCCAGCAGAGTTTTTCCCCCTCGCACGATTCCGCCGATCGTCACTCCCGCCAGTTCGCCGATTCGGCTGTCGCCCACGGTCTTCCCCACCAGGGGCGACTCCTTGCCCACCTCTATCAAGAAAAGGTCGCTCTGCAGATGTTGAACCGCCGAAAGACCCTGCTCACGGATTTCGAATCCCGGCTGCCCTGGAAAGTTCTCCACGGCGTCTCGAGTTCCCAAGGCGATGATTTCATCCTCGGCGCGCAGAACCTCCCGCGAGAGGTTTTCTCGAAGCCACTGGTCGCCGCGCCGAATCGCCACCACAACCAGCCCCAACCGTTCCCGAAAATGTGCGCTTCTGAGGTCTTTTCCGATCAACTCGGACTCGGGCTTGAGGAGGAGCCGGATTCCGCTCACCCCGGCGGCCGGCCGGGGGATCTCTCGGGCGCCGGCCTTGCGAACTTCGACATCCTGCACGCGCAAGAGTTCGCGAAGATCATCAAGACGCCCCTCGACGAGAAGGACATCTCCCCCTTGCAGGACGGAAGCGGCTTGAGGAGCTAGCTCGCGCTTGCCTTCCCGGAGGATCGCAACGACATGGACGTCGAGCGTCGTCCCCAACCGCGATTGGCCCAGGGAGACGCCGTGCAGCTGGGAACTTTCCGGTATCCGAATCGAGAAGAGCTGGTTTCCGAGCTGGTAGACCTGAGCCAGCTTGCGGCTCTCCGTCAACGCTGGCCCCGCTTCGCGTTGAGGGAGCAGGCGACGGCCCACGGTGAGCATGAAGATGGTCCCGACCCCCAACAACACCAGCCCCAAGGGGGTGAAGTCGAACAGGCCGAACGGCTCCAGCCCCCTCTCCCGCAACATCGAACTGGCCAGGATGTTGGGGGGCGTTCCCACCAGTGTCGTCGTACCTCCCAGAATGGCTCCGAAGGCGAGGGGCATGAAGAGCCGCGAGGGAGAGATTCCGGCCCGCCGGGAAAGACTCGCCACGGCCGGCATCAGCACCGCCGTGGCGGCGATGTTGTTCATGAAGGCCGAGAGAATCCCGGCAACCAGCATCAGCAAGAGGATCAGCGGGATTTCGCGGGGTCCCACGATGGCGTGGATGCGCCCCCCCACCGCATCCGCCACACCGGTTTGCAGAAGCGCCGCCCCCACGATGAAGATGGCCAGCATGGTGATCACCGCCGGAGAGGCGAATCCCGTAAAGGCTTCCTCGGGCGCCACGAATCCGAGCAGAATCAAGATCACCAAACCTGCGAATGCGGTCAGGTCGACCGCCAGCTTTTCGGTGAGAAACAGAAAGACCATCACCGCCAAGAGTGAAAACAGGATCCCGATTTCAAGGGTCATTGGAGCTGGATTGTATAGATTCGAGGTGACGCAGGCCAGCCTCCGGACGGTCCTCGAGCCGCCCCCGAAACGTCTTTCCCTTCGAGCAGGATATTCGTCGAGGAGCCTTGAGACGAAGGGTTCCGGGGTGACTCCAGCGCTTTGGCGCCGGACTCGAAAACCCAGTTGAATCCCTTCAGCGCCCTGTTTTATACTCAGCTCAATTCGAAGATTCTCCGAGGAGCTTGACTTTGGACGATCCGGCTAAGGTTTTCGATAAAGCAGCGCGCGACCTCGTGGAAGTGGGCAAGAACTTCTACCAAAGAGGCTGGGTTCTGAGCACCAGCGGCAACTTCAGTGCGGTCTTTTCGGAAGACCCGGTTTGTATCGCGATCACGCCCAGCGGCGTGGAAAAGGGTTCCATGCGGCCCGAGGAAATCCTGGCCGTCGGGGCCGATGGACGCACCCTGAACGGCGAGGTCCGGCCTTCGGCGGAAACTCCGCTTCACCTGATGCTGGTTCGCAGCAAATCGGCCCGGGCGGTCCTCCACACCCATTCGGTTTGGAGCACTTTCCTCTCCGAGCTGCACGCCTCCGAGAGCGGGCTGGCCATCGAAGGCTACGAAATGCTGAAAGGCCTGAGCGGGGTCAAGACCCACAAGCACGTGGAGTGGCTGCCGATCATCGAGAACTCCCAGGAGATGTCCAACCACTTGGAATTGATCGTGGAGAGAGAGCTCGCTCGACATCCTGCCGCACACGGCTTCCTCCTCCAGGGGCACGGCCTCTACACTTGGGGGACCGACCTGAAGGAGGCCAAACGGCATGTCGAAGCCTTTGAATTTCTCCTCGAGGTGGTGGGCAGAAGGCGAATGGCGGGCGTTCCCGCCCGGCAACCCGACTTGGTTTAGATTTCATTGGTTCAGACTTCAACAGAAGGAACAACAATATGGCCGTACTGAGAATCCCAGAACAAGACCGCACACTGACCGATCCCCAGGCGATTACGGAATACCTGGCCTCGGTGGGAATCGACTACGAGAACTGGCAGGCCTCTCATCCGGTGGCCTCCGACGCTCCGGCCGAGGAAATCCTGGAAGCTTATTCCGAGGAGATCGAGGAGATGAAGCGCCGCGGAGGATACGTCACGGCCGATGTGATCGACATCAAGCCCGACACGCCCAACCTGGATGTCATGCTCGACAAGTTCAACAAAGAGCATTGGCACGACGAGGACGAGGTGCGCTTCATCGTCAAAGGCAGCGGCCTCTTCCACATCCACCCAGAAAACAGCCCTGTGATCGCCATCGAGGTCGAAGAGGGGGACGCGATTCGGGTACCGCGAGGAACCTGGCATTGGTTCGATCTCTGCCAGAATCGCCGTATTCGCGCCATTCGCCTCTTTCAGGACCAGTCCGGGTGGACTCCGCGTTACACCGACAGCGGCGTCGACAAGGGTTTCGAGCCGGTCTGCATGGGCCCGGCCTACTTCCCTCCCGAATCCGGGGCTCGATAAGTGGCCGACGGGCCCAGCCGCTCGACTGATTTGCTGCTCGACATCGAGGGAACCACGACCTCGATCTCGTTTGTCTACGACGTGCTCTTTCCCTATGCGCGGGCGCAGCTCGATCGCTATGTCCGCGAGAGCTGGAAGGACCCCGCGCTGCAGGAGGACGTCGCCGATTTGCGGGTCGCGCGGCGCCAGGACCTCGAGGCGGGACTGCAGCCACCCGATTGGGCCGACGACGGGGAAGTCGGCCCGGGGTCTGCGGTCGCCTACCTGAAGTGGCTCATGGACCAGGACCGCAAATCGACACCCCTCAAGTCCATCCAGGGAAAAATCTGGAAAAGCGGCTACCAGAAAGGCGAACTCAAGGCGCACGTTTTTCCCGACGTTGCACCGGCCTTCCGGCGCTGGAAGCAGAAGGGCCGCCGGATCAGCATCTTCTCCTCGGGCAGCGTCCTGGCCCAGAAGCTGCTCTTCGGGCATACCGAAGAGGGCGATCTCAAGCCCTTCCTCAGCGCCTATTTCGATACCCGGACCGGTCCCAAAATGGAGGCCGCCAGCTACGGCGAGATCGTCCGCCAAATCGAGCGGAGGGCGCAAAGCGTTCTCTTCGTCTCGGATTTCGTCGCCGAGTTGGATGCCGCCCGCCAGGCCGGTCTGAAGACACGACTCTGCCTCCGCCCCGGAAACAAGCCTCAGCCGCCCTCCGACCACGCGATCATCCGCGATTTCGACGAGATCCCGTGAGGGAGCTGAGAGTCCCAGCTCGAACTTCGTATCTCGAACATTGATTCCGCTGAAAAAGTCGCGAGGTGCGGGAACGCCGGCATCGCGCCCCGCGCCCGGCGTGGCCGGGCGTTGCCGCCTGGAAGGCGGCGTTCCCGTGCAATCGAACATCTCACATGGAACTTCGGGCGCTCTCACTTCGTCGTTCTACAGCGACGAAGTGAAGAACAACGCGAGTGCAGAAGGGCGATGTGAGAATGAGGAAGTTCGAGGTTCGGGCGCGGTGCCGCTCCCCCTTCGCTCAATCCCCCACCGACCCACGGCCCCACGGCCCCACAGACCCACGGACCCACAGACCCACAGACCCACGGACCCACAGACCCAAAATTCAAAGCAGCTCCTTGAGCCGTTGCGAGTCGATGTTGCCGCCGCAGAGCAGACAAACGGCCGTGGAGTCTCGCTTGAGCCTGACTCGACCGGCAAGCAGCGGAGCCAGGCATGCCGCCGCCGAAGGCTCGGCAACCACCTTGCAGCGGTCGATGATCAGCCGCATCGCTTCCAGGATTTCGGCGTCCGACAAGACGACGATCTCGTCCACATACTCCCGGACATGTTCCAGGGTATGCTCTCCGGTGAAAGGCGCCGCCAGGCCGTCGGCTACCGTGTCGACTTTGTCGAGCCTGACGGGACGACCTTTGCGAAGGCTCTCGGTCATCACCGCCGCGCCCGCCGGCTCGACCCCGATAATGCGCGTTTCCGGTCGTTTCAGCTTGATGGCCGCGGCGACCCCCGAGATCAGCCCGCCGCCGCCGATTCCCACCAGCACAACGTCGGGCGCGGGAATGTCTTCGAGGATCTCCAATCCCAAGGTTCCGGCTCCCGCGATGACCCGGGGATCGTCGAAGGGATGCACCAAGACCAGGTTGCGTTCGCGCTGAATACGCGAACAGACTTCGAGCACATCGCCGGCGGTGAGAACGACCTCTCCTCCGTAGGCCTTGGTCGCCTCGACCTTGCCGGAAACACTCCAGTCCGGCATCACGATGGTGGCGGGGATGTCCGCCAACGACGCTCCGTAGGCCAGCGCTTGGGCGTGGTTGCCGGACGACATGCCGATCACGCCCCGCGCCTTTTCTCCGTCGCTCAGATGGTGCAGTTTGTTGAGCACCCCGCGGACCTTGAAGGAGCCGGTCTTCTGAAACAGCTCCAGCTTGAAGGTCAAACGAGTTCGGGTCAGTCGGCTCAGGCTGCTGCTTCCCGCCATCGGTGTTCGATGGAGTTGCCCCTGAATGACCTGTCGCGCCGCTTCGATGTCGTCGAGCGAAATCATGAGCGCGCTATTGTGGCAAACGGGGGCGAGGGGTGTCGAGGGTTCCGGGTCCCTGCCGAACATCGAACATCGAACATTGCCCATCGCTCATCCGTCCGGGAAATCCGCACGGGAACGTCGATGGGAGAGCGACGAGTTGCGATGTTTGAGATGCGATTGCGCTGAAAAAGGGGTGCTGGGATCATCGCAGCACGGGAATGTACCGCTCGGCCACCCCGGGCGCGGGGCGCGCCCGGATGCCGTCAAGGATGCCGGCGTTCCCGCACCTCGTGACTTTTTCAGCAGAATCGAGATGCGATTTGCGATGTCGGGGTCGCCGATTACGCATTTCCGAGCCCCAGGCCCGGCCTATTCCACGGCTCCCGCCTCCGAGAGCAGCGCCGCCACCTCGGCGTGGCCTTTCTCCTTGGCCCAGCGCAACGGCGTCCAGCCGTCGACATCCTTGTTGTCGAGCTTGGCCCGGGCGTCGATCAGCAGTTTGACCACCTCGCTGCGCCCCTCGATGGCCGCCCATCCCAACGCGGTCCGGTTTACCTTGTCGACCGAATCGAGATTCGCCTTTTGGGCAATCAAAGCCTTGACCGCGTCGGCGTGCCCGGCCTCGGCGGCCAGCATCAGTGCCGTCCTCTCCTTGGTGTCGCGGGCATTGAGGCTGGCTTTGTGCTTGAAGAGCGGTTCGAAAACAGTCACATGCCCGTTGGCGGCGGCGGCGATCAGGGCGGTGCGGCCGTCCTCGGCCCAGGCATGCACGCCGGCCCCCTCCTCGAGCAGGCGCCCCACGATCTCCGCATGGCCGCTCTCCGCCGCGTGAATCAAAGCCGTCATTCCCGCCCGGTCCTTCAGGTCGATCTCGGCGCCCTTCTCGATCAGAAAGTCCACCAGTTTCTGATTGCCATTGCCGGCGGCAATCAGCAGCGCCGTGCGATGCCCATGATCCTGCGTGTTGACGTCGTCGCCTTTTTCGAGGAGCAAACGAACAATGTCGTCATATCCTCCGTCGGCCGCGCGGAGAAGGGCGTTTTGCCCTTTGACGTCATGAGCGGAGACCTTGGCGCCCGC
>JBFGHF010000177.1:0-7551 GCA_041578355.1 Acidobacteriota bacterium | reverse complement strand
GCTCGGGACGCCGGGTTCGAGCGTGAATCACGCCTCCGAAGGCGTCTGAACCATAGGCTACCGATCCCGGACCTCGAGCGATCTCGACTCCCTCCAGGAAAAAAGGATCGAGGTAGGTGGCACTGGGGCCGGCCCGACGTTCGGAGGTGACGCGGCCTCCGTCGATCAGGAGGAGAGTTCGACCTTTGGCCAAACCTCGAATGGCGGGCACGGCGGCGGTGCCTTCCGAGATACGGCTGACGCCGGGGATGTTCTCCAGAGCCTCCGCCAATTGTGAGGGTTGGCGTGTTTCCAGGTCGCGGCGTCCCACCACGGTCATGGCGCTCGCGGGGGGAGCTTCGATGTTGGGCGTCACCCCCGAGGTGACGGTGATGCTGTCTTGAGCCATGGGGGTCACGCGTACTTCGAGGATCCCCTCGCCGGGGATTTCGTTGAAGAGGACCGGTGCGGTGTATCGTCCGTTGCTGAGAACCACCACGATCTCGAAGGGGGGAGTCGGATCGGGTTGCCAATTGAAATAGCCCTGGCCGTCCGTGCGAACCGACCCGGGGTGTCCCAAGATGGAAACCGTGGCGTCGGTCAGGGGATTTCCGTCGGTTCCCAGCACCCGCCCGCGCACTGCCCACACAGGTTGGAGCGTCAAACAGAAGGCCAGAATTGCCGGCACCGCCCACCTCTTCATCAGGCCGGGTATTATAGTGGGTCCGTGGGTCCGTGGGTCCGCCTGCCCCCCGAAGCACCGTCTTCGGAGCGAAGGAGGGTGGGTCGATTCTCTGCACCCCTGCCCAGACTGGACACTTGCCGAACGAACAGGGCACTATTAGGCGAGATAAGGAACCAGGAATGTTCAAGCGTCAAACCACGGGCTCGGTCGTCTGTCGGTCGTGCGGACTTCTGGTGGGAGTCACGCAGGACGTTTGCCATGAATGCGGGGTGCGGAACCCGGGATTATGGGGCTTTGCACCCTACTTCAGGAGCCTCGGGCAGGATCTGGGTTTCGTCAACTTTCTTACCGGATCGTGTGTGATTCTCTATGTCGTGACTTTGGCTCTCGACTTCAGCCAAGCCTTCGGAGGCGGACTCTTCGGCTTGCTGTCTCCCAAGGCGGAGATGCTCTTTCTGTTCGGGGCCAGCGGGGCGGCCCCCGTGTTCGGATATGGGCGCTGGTGGACGGTCCTCAGCGCGGCATGGCTGCATGGGGGGCTGCTCCATATCGGCTTCAACATGCTTTGGGTGCGCCAGCTGGCGCCGGCCACTGCCCAGATGTACGGCGCCGGTCGAATGGTCATCATCTACACGGCCGCCTCGGTGGTCGGATTCGGGTTGAGCAGCCTTGCCGGACTGTATTTGGCGGGCGTGCCCTTCATCCGGGGCGCCGGCTTCACGGTGGGGGCTTCGGCTCCTATCTTCGGCTTGTTGGGCGCCCTGGTGTATTCGGGGCGGCGGGGCGGCAGCAGCCTGATCAGCCAGCAAGCCAAGAACTATGCCGTCATTCTGGCCATCTTCGGCTTCCTCCTCCCCGGGATCGACAACTGGGCCCACGGAGGAGGATTCTTGGGTGGCTACTTGATGGCGCGCTGGCTCGACCCGATGGCCCCCGAAAGCCTCAACCACCTGGTGATCGCGGTGATTTGTCTGGCCCTGGCGATTGGCTCTGTGGTGTTGTCGGTCCTCACCGGCTTGCCTTTGTTCAGGTGAAACAATCCCCAACTGCGGTCTCGGGCGTCAAGCAAGAGAAGGCGCAGAAGTTGTATCCGCCCGCTCCTTGCGCGTCGCACTCCGGAGTGTCGCTCCCGAAGGTCGCGGCTCTGTGAAGCCGTCAGCAAAGCCTGCAGATTCCGCTTCAGACCCGACCCCAGTTCGACTCGACCGGGACGATCCCCAGGTCTTGATCGGCCCGCATCCTGCCTGTGCTCTGAAAAAGCCCCGCCCCGGGGTGGCGCAGGCATCCTGCCTGTGCTCTGACAAAGCCCCGCCCCGAGGTGGCGCCCGCATCCTGCCTGTGCTCTGACAAAGCCCCGCCCCCGGGGTGGCGCAGCCATCCTGCCTGTGCGCTGTTCCGGGGCGGATTCAAGACAGCTTCTCCAGCAACTCGGCGACCCTGCTTTCATAGGCTTGCAGCACCCGGCGGCGATGGCTCTCGGTGTGGAGCTTGAGGACGTCGTCGTTCAGCACCACCTCCTGCGGTGATGACCAACGCTCGGACTTGGATTGCAGGTAGCGGCGATACGAGGTGCGCGATAGAAGCTCGAGCAGGAATCCCGGCCCGGGCCAGAGCAGTGCTTCTCCAATCCGCTTGAAGAGCTTCAGCGGGGCCGCTAGAGGGAAGTCGATGAGATTCCCGGTGGGAGAGGCGTTGGGATAAAAGTCCAAGGCAAAGGGGTTTGCGGCAAGCAGCCGGCGATGACACCGGCGGCCGGCCAGGGGTTTGAGATTGATCAACTGATTGGCGCTGAAGAGATCGCGCTTTTCAATGGCGAGCTTTTGGTCGGAGACCAGGAAATTGGAGCAGACCAACTTCCGCCTGCCCAGCAGCTTGGTGATGAGGAGAATTAAAACGGCGCAGCTCCAGACACGATTTCCTGCTGTCACGATGAAGAGATCGAGATCGCCGTCGCCGTCTGTGTTCAGGAAGGCGGCGCTTCCCGACAGGGCGACCAGTCGGACCGCGGGGAGCGCGCAGATGAGCTGGAGGATCCAGCGGTTCCTCCTTATCAGCCGACGGCTTCTCCGTTCCCGTTTCTTGCGTAAGGCGATCGTGTTTTCTTGACCGGAGAGAAAAAAGAAGCCGTCTTGAAAACCAAGGACTCGCTGCAGCGCCCTGCTTTTTTGAAAAGTGTCGATGATCTCCGCTTCCGCGAGCCGAGCCTCGATTAATCCGCTGGAGAGTTCCGAGGCGGTCAAGGGGTAATCAAAGAGGGACGAATAGGCGACGGTCTTCAAGATGCCGTACTCGGCGCCGGACAGCTCGGCGCTCGGAGCTGTCGATCGGGTCATGGCTGGGCTCCCCGGTGGCGGATTTCGCGGTTCCGGCGACCCGACTTCCAGACCAGCAGAAACACTGCCAGGGCGTTCAGGAACGCCTCGCGAACCAGACAGGACCAAGCTGCGCCCGCCATCCCGAGTGCAGGAATGAGCAGCCAGTTCAAACCGAGAGCGGCTATCAGGCCCGCGCCGCAGAGGAGCGCGAACTGGCGTTCCATGTTCCAGCCGATCATCTGGTGAGTGAGAGCGAAGTTCACGAAGAGCAGCGGCAGGGAGAGCAGCAGGATTCGAAAGGAGGGCGTGGCGGAAAGATAGTCCGAGCCGTACAGGAGTAGCACCAATCGGCCTGCCTGCCAGGACAGTGCGGCCATCAGCAGGACCGAGAGGAGGAGCAGGCCCACGGAGGAAAGCAGGGCCGTCTTGCCGCCGGCGTCTCGACTCATTTCCGGAAAGATCACGGCCATCACCGCCGCCGGGAAGAGGCGCAGAGCGTCGACCAATCGGAAAACGGCATTGTATTCGGCGACCGCCTCCAAGCCCAGCCAGCGTTCCAGGAAGAACAGGTCGAGACGGAAGTAGACCGCCGAGAGCAGGATGCCCAACCCGATGGGCAGAACTTCGCGAAGGGCGCGACGCCCCAGTTCCAGCGTCAGACGTGAACGTGGGTGAGGTTTTCGTGACTGCTCCAATAGCGACCTTGCTAGCCAGGCAGCCACTGCGCCGGAGCCCGCGGCCGCGACTGCCAGGCCTGCAGCGAGGGCGACGAGGCTCTCGAAAAAGATCAAGAGAAGAGCCGAGAGTAGAAGCGCGCCCAGGCGGTGCGCGAGATTGAGGGTGGAATCGAGGTCCGACCTTCCCAAGCCTCGGAAAAGATGGTTGTAGAAGTCGAGAACCGAGGCGGCCAGTTGGGAAGCGATCACGAGCAGGAAGGGGACCGTTTTTGACGGCCAGCCGGAAAGCCAGGCAGCGGCGCCCACGAGCAGAAAGAGCAGACCCGCCCAAGTCAGGCGGACTCTCAAGAGGGACTCGAAGAGCCCCCGGGTCCCCCCGGGATCTCGCGCCACCTCCCGAGTGAGGAAGGTCTGCATTCCCAGGTCGGCCGCGATGGCAACCATCCAGCCGCACGCCCAAGCCAGGGAGAAGATCCCGAAATCCGAGGCGGAGAGGAGCCTGACGCCGAGAAGCACGATGGCGAACGAGCAGAGCCGTGCCACCACCTCGGATCCCGCCTTGTAGCCGATGAGCCAGCTGGTTTTCATCACCCGAGGCCAGAGTAACGCATTTGCTGCGGGGAGGGGGAAACGCGGCGGTCCCCCGGCGCGCGGCTAAACAAATCCGGAGCGAACACGGAAATCGATGGTGGCTCAGACAGGATGCAAACCGTGGAACCAAGCTCTGCGCGGCTCAGCGTCCTTGGCGTCCTCTGCGTTTCATCCCCGCGCCCCCGCAAACCCCGCCAATGTATTCACGCAATGACGCACCAAGGAACCTCAAGGCTGAAGACTGAGGACTGAAGACTGCAGACTGCAGACCGAAAACGCCCGACCGGGCGCGGATCAGGCCGCTCAGGTGAACTTGCCCGGGCCGCAGTTTGCTGAGGCCAGGGAGGCCGACTTCCCCGAGCCGGAGCTTACGGCGAATGACGAGAAGAGCTTCTCGGTTTCCCCGCTGTCGCACTTGGGACAGTGGATGGTCTCCGATTGGCGAAAGACGATCTGTTCAAACTCCTCGCTGCACTTTCGACAGCGATACTCGAAAATAGGCATCCGGCGGAATTATAACGGAATTTCCCTCAGCGGCACTTCGGTGAGCCTGACGTCACGACTGCGTCTTCGTCTTGGGAGCGGCCTTGACGGTCAGATACCCCGCCTGACTGATACCGAGAAGCGCAACCAGGGAGGTCGACAACTCTGGAAACTCCGCTGGGCCGGACGCCGGCCAGGAAGTAGACCAAAGAACCCCCGCATAACCCAAGACCATGGCGATGCTGAAGAAGAACATCTGGACCTTGGAGATGTCCACGGATTGGTGGTCGCCCAACTCCTCGCCGCAAAAAAGTTCCTTAAGGCTGGCTTCTCTTGTGGACTCGTTGGTCTTGAGGATTCCTTGGCGGGAGACGTTCTTCTGTTCCGTGGGTATTGAATCCGCCGGTTCCTGGTTCGTCTTGCCGCCCTGGACGATCACAGCGCCCGCCGTGGTTCCCACACTGATGCCCATCAGTGCCCAGATCTGCTCGGGCACGTCGATATTCATCGTCCAGGCCGTAATGGCCACGGCGAAGAAGGCCGAGATGATGATCCAGCTCCAAAGAACGATCTGCAGCCTCGACAGACTCATTTTCCCTCGCGAGTCGATCAGGATCCCGAGCGGTAGCCGGCAGATCCAAACGCCCAGCAAGAGGAAGCAGATCAGCAAGAGGATCAACAGAGCGATCCAAACGGTGTGAAAACCCATGGCGGTCCTCCAGTTCGATTGTGTGGGAAACGATGGTCGCCATCATAGCTTCACGGGCAGGGTTGGTCAAAGGAAAAGCGGCCGCCGGGGGACGATCGTCTTGCGGGAAGTTGGAAGGGCGGGCTGCCGAAGAAATCCATCGCTGCCGTTCCTGCTATAGTGAACCCGGCGGGTCCTTGGCGCATCTCATCAGTAGAAACACCAAGGAGGGAGCAACATGGCGACGGCCCCGACAGTCCTGATCATCTCGGTGGCGCTGGCCGTCCTACCCCTGTACGGGCAGGACCCTCAGGCTTCCGCGCCGCTCCAGAAGCCCGATGACAAGCCGGTGGTTGAAATAAAGGGCGGCAGCCCCGTGAAACTCGGGCCTCTTTCTCTGGGATTCGGGTATTCCCGAATCTCGCGGGGGCACTTCTCCTACCCCGGGTATTACCATCCCTTCTTCGCGCTTTTTTACCCTCATCACTTCGTGGCGGGATCGCTGCTTTACCCCTGGTATGGCTACGGTTCCCTGATCAGCGAGCGCTCGGGAACCGGACAGATCCGACTTTCCACCAACGTCGACGACGCCCGGGTGCTGCTTAACGGAGGCTTGGCCGGGCAGGCCGGCGAGCTCAAGAAGTTCTGGCTCGACCCCGGCGCCTACGACCTTCAGATCGAACACCCGGACTACCAGCCTTTCTCGCTTCGCCTCTATGTTCTGTCCGGGAAGAGACTCAAAATCGACGGCCACTTGACCCCCCTCGGGAGGAACCCATGAAGCGAATCGGAATTGCCTTGCTGAGCCTTGGACTCTTGGTAACGACGGTTACCGCCCAGGGTATCCCGGTGAAGGGAATCGACTCCTATCCAGCGGTCAACGCGACGGACGGAATCAGTGCGGGTGGTCGGCTGTTGGCCAAGAAGGAAGTCAAACAGACTTTCGTTTCCGGCATCCACAAGGACTATCTCGTGATCGAGATTGCGGTCCATCCCGAGTCGGGGCGGTCCGTCGAGATCCACGGGGCCAGCTTCGTTCTCGAATCGGCTGACGGCAAACAGGTTTTGGTCACCGACCAGGCCCGAATCGCAGCGACCAAGAGACAGCGCGCGGCTCAATCGCAACGAACTGTGGGGGTTTATCCGGAAGCGTCAATCGGCTACGAGAGCGGGACGGATCCGCGTTACTCGCCGCGTGGCTACCCCTATGACAACGACCCGCGCTATCGACGCCGCAAGGGCGTCTACACCCGGGTGGGGGTGGGGGTCGGCTTGGGTCAAGGTGGCCCGGGTTCCAGCACCGCCGATATGACCACCATGGAAATCGAGCTGAGTGAAAAGGGCCTCCCCCAGGGAGAATTCGACTCCGCCGTTGCGGGCTATCTCTACTTTCCTTTGGGAAAGAAGAAGAGGGCGCGCGAATACCGCCTCGTCTTCACCGATGCGAGCCGGGAATTGGTGCTGGAGCTGAAATAAGGGCGGCAGCGAAACCATGCGGCCGCCTGACGATCGACCTCGCGATCGGACTTCGCGAAACCCGAGACCCGAAACCTGAAGCCGATCCCGAGTTGCCCGTTGGATTGTTGAAATCGCCCAACCGCTCGGAGCGCAGACTGCAGACCGCAGACTGTAGACTGTCCCCTCATGAATCTGATTTCCCGGCTCCCGCTTTACCGCGGGGCGGCTGTGCTCCTCTGCGCTCCCTTCGAGACGTTGCGTCCTGCTCTGGAGGTGGCCGGTCAGAAACTCTCCAATCTCGAGATCGTCATCGGCGCCGCCTTGGGGGCCTGGGTGGTCGGCTTGCTTGTGCAGAGGAGGCTTCCGAGGGTTGCCCGGGGCCCATTGTTGTCGGCGTCTGCATTGTTGGCGGTGATGGCGGTTTCGGCTTTGCTGGCGCCCGCTCATCAAAGGGAGGCGCTGGTGTTCATGGGTCGCGTCCTGGCCGGATTCTCCCTTTTCCTGCTCTTCGCCGATCTGGGATGGCAAACCGCATGGCCGTCTTGGGTGATACGCGCCGCTTTGCCGGCCGGGTTTGCAGTGGCGCTGCTGGGACTCCTCGAATGGTGGTCGGCGACTGCGATCTCCCCGCTGCTATCGCGCTTTCAGGAGGGTCCCTTTTACGCCAGCGCGCTG
>JBFGHF010000176.1:0-7564 GCA_041578355.1 Acidobacteriota bacterium | reverse complement strand
TCTCGACGCTCCACACCAACAGCGCGGTCGAATCTCTAGTCCGCCTCGACGATATGGAGGCGCCTTCCTACCTGGTGGCCGGAGCGCTGCTCTTGATCGTCGCCCAGCGCCTGGTGCGGCGAATCTGCCCCGAATGCGCCGAGCCCGCCCCAGCCGACCCTGCCGAAGTGGAAATCCTGGGGATCGACAAAGATCGCCTCAAGGACGCCAGGCTGATGCACGGGGCGGGATGCAAGCAGTGCGGTGAGACAGGCTACTATGGGCGAACCGCGGTCTACGAGATCCTGCGCGTAACCCCCGAGCTGCGTCAGCTCATCCGCAAGCGCGCCGACGCCGATGACGTATTCGAGGCCGCCCGTGCGGCAGGCATGAAGACGTTGATCGAAGCCGGCGTCGCCCGGGCCCTGCGCGGCGAAACCACCCTCTCGGAAGTGCGAAGAGTGTTGTATCGGGTGGAGTGAGTGAAATGACCAATGAAGACCTGGTTCGTCACCGTGTGACCCCATACTGCCGAGTGGCGTCGTAATCGTGATCCCTAAGCGGCCCGGTGAAGAGATCACCTGCACAGCGACTGGATCACGACACGATTACGGTCCGTTCAAAGACACATGGTCCAGTTTGTGAACTCCGACGATACGTTTCTCGCGAAAAGACCCACGGACCCACAACCTACAACCGCTCTCTCCTTCTCGCCACCGTGGTAAGACTCCCGTGCCCTCCCTCAGTAACGGACTCCAGCGGAGCGAAGCCGTACAGCAAGGGCTTGAGCAAGTAATAGGGAACGCGGCTCGAAAACTTTTCCTCCGACCAGTGGATCAGGCTGTGTTTGAGCGTGTGGAAGTCGTTCAGTTTTGAAAAGAAGACGTGGTCTTCGACCTCAAACCCGGCCTCTTCGAGCAGTATCTCCAGCGACCTCGGCGAGTAGTGGTGAAGGTGCCGGGGCACGTCGAAGGCATACCAGTGGCGACCGAAAAAGCGGGCCTGCAAGCTGGCGACATTGGGGACGGACAGAAAGACTGTGCCTCCGGGTCGCAATAACTGCCCGGCGCGCCGGAGGACTCGCCGAGGCTCGTAGAGGTGCTCGAACACGTGCCAGAATGTGATCACGTCGAAGGATCTTGGCTCTAGCCGGGGGTTGTAGATGTCTCCGGGGTGGATCTCCAATTCGGGTATTCGGGAGCGCACTTCGGCCACCACTTCTTGGATGTACTCAACACCCACGGGAGTCCACCCTGGACGGGGCAAGGCGAGGAGGAAGCAGGCTTCGGCGCAACCCACGTCGAGCAGCCTGCCGCCTTCGCAAAACTTCTCCACGAGCCCTACCTTTTCGGTGGAACGCCGCCAGGAGCGAGACTTCTGAAGCTCTCCCGAGAGAAACGCCTGCAGAGTGCCCCGGACGTCACCCAGATAGGCCGGTGGATAATAGGCGCCGATCTTCTCGGGCGGCACCCAGGGCAGAGTCCAACCGTATCCGCAGTTCCGACACTGCCAGACCTCGAATTGGGAATCCGCTGAAGTTCCCGGCCTGCAAAAGAGAATTGCGCTCGAGCAGGAGCAGATTTGACAGGACTTCAAGTTGACACCCTGGCTGCCGGGCGGAAACGATCCCGCATCGCCTCGAACAGATCGATCAACTGTTCGCGGGCATTCGATTTGTAATCGCTTTTGAGCGAAACCCAGCCCAGCTCCCGGTAGATCCGCCGCTCTGCAAAACGACGGTAACGCAGTGAGAGTTCCTGGCCTTCACGCAACGCGGCGGCCAGAGGGATGACACTGATCCCCAATCCGTGGGCCACCAGGGCCTTGATGATCTCGACGTTCTGCAATTCCATCATGGAGGAAAGCCGGACGCCGGCTTTGCGCAGGATGTCGTCGATTGTTCGACGTGTGTTGGAGCCCTTCTCGAAGTGGATGAAGGGGTAGGCGGCCAGGTCTTTGAGCTTGACAGAGGAGGTCTGCATGAGCGGATGTCTGGGTTCCGCCACCAGCACCAACTCCTCGGTGACGGCGGGAATGACTTCGAGGTCGGCGTCGCCGAAGGGAAGGCTGAGCAAGGTCAAGTCGACCTCGTTGTGGCGCAAAGCCCGCAGGATCTCTTCGTTGGTGCCTGTGACGATCATCAGCTCGATGCCCGGATGGAGTGTGTGGTACTGCTTGAGGAGAGCGGGAAAAAGATAGGTGCAGACCGACATGCCCCCGCCGATTCGAAGGGGCCCCTTGGTCAGCCGGGTCAGGTCGGAAATCTCCGTTTCCAACTGGCGAACCTCTCCGAAGATGCGCCGCGTGTGCTGAAGCAGAATCTCGCCCGTCCGGGTCAGATAAACACGCTTGCTGATGCGCTTGAAAACCTGGTCTCCGAGCTCCTCTTCGAGCAGTTTGATCTGTCGGCTGACCGCTGACTGGGAGACGTGCAGCCTCTCGCCGGCCCGGGTAAAACTCTCCGCCTCCGCCACGGCTTGAAACATTTCCAGTTGTCGCAAATCCATCACGACACTCCCCAGACCGTTCCCCGAAGCCTGAAATGCGTACCAGCGTTGCGCTGATTCCGGAGCTTGCGGGAGTGTCCATGACTTTTTTCGATGACAATCATGCGATGATTCTATTTTACTTATGCTGCCCGTCCGTGTAAATTGTCGATGGAGGGGAATACTCCAACATGTACGAAGTTCCACCGAAGCCAAAGCGTCAGATTACGGTCTCTCTCCAAGAGGGAGACTGGAAGAAGTTTTTGAAAAGCCACCCGGATCCAGTGGACTGGATAGTCAGGAAGATCCAGGATTCCATCCGAAAGTCGGAAACTGCCGCCGAGTGCCACGACTCCTAGGCCCCGACAAGCCGCCCCAAGTCAAAAGCTCTCCGACGCAGCAAGACTGAGTTTCCTTTCGGCGTCCCGAAGTCACACCGAGACCCCCCGCCGTTGACCGGAATCGTGGCTGGCCGCTACCATGACCCGTCATGGAAGAGCGCAACTTTGTGCGCATTTTTCTCCTCGTCCCGGCCCTGGTCGTCGTTTACTTCGTCTACCGGATTTTCGAGCCGTTCATCATGCCGATCTGTCTTGCCACCATCCTGGCAAGCCTCTGCTACCCCGGATACTCCTGGATAGCCTCTCGTTTCAAGGGCAGGGACAATCTAGCCTCATTGACCGCCTGTCTGGTGATCACCGCAGTTTTGATCCTTCCCTTCCTGAGCCTGCTCATCGTGCTGATCGGTCTGGCCGCGGAGGTTTATGTGAGGGTCGACCAGATAGAACGGGCGGAGGTCAACCGTTATATCGATTACTTTCAGCAGCAGCCGTTGGTGGGCCGCGTGATCAGCCTCGTGCAGGATTACGTGCCCATCGAGGAACTGGATCAGGGCGACCTGCGTGATGCGGGGGTGACGGTCATCAGTCAGGTGAGCTCATTCATCATGAGCCGCGGCAGGGCCTTTTTTTCCGGCGCCGCCCAGCTGGTGACAAGCTTTTTCATCATGCTGGGAACGATGTTCTTTCTTTTTCGGGACGGGGCCTCCCTTTTGGAACAGATCAAGAGCTGGACTCCGCTCTCCAACACCTACGAGGAATTGATCATCAGCAAGTTCCGCGAGGTCGTCCAAGCCACCATTCTGGGCAGCCTGATCACGGCACTGGCCCAAGGGACCGCCGGCGGGCTGGTTTTTTGGATTCTGGGCCTGCCCAACTCGGTGCTTTGGGGTAGCCTGATGGCCATCTTCTCGCTGGTGCCTCTGGTGGGAACCGCCATCATCTGGTTGCCCTGGGCCTTGTATCTGCTGGCCTCGGGCTCGGTGTGGAAGGCGTTGATTCTGACTTTGGCAGCGGTCCTGTTCGTCGGGATGATCGACAATCTGCTCCGGCCGGTTTTGATCGAGGGGCGGGCCAAAATGCATACCTTGCTGGTCTTTCTCTCCATCATGGGGGGTATCGGGTACTTCGGCATCGTGGGCATGATCCTGGGTCCCATCATCGTGGCTCTGGGCCTCACCTTTGTCGAGCTATATCGGCTCGAGTTCAAACAGGAGCTGGCAAAGCCCGCCAAGTAATGGGTCTCTACGGACGCGCCATCCGCCGCTGGGAGCGCAAGCTCACCCGCCGCGATACCAACCGCCGAGTGCTTCCCTTCGAGTGGGGCGTGGATTGGGTGGGGCAAAACGGGTCGACGCGGTCCGATCCGGTCCGCTGCCTGCGCGAGCATGCGGATCGGGCACTGGCGGACTCCGACGACTTCTTCGCCCCCGGAACTCTGATCGACTGGGATTTGACGGGCGACCGATTGACCTTTCCGTCAGCGGCTCCCGGAAAAGACGAATTCAACAATACGGCAAGGGCCCGCCTTTTCGAAGCGCGAGGTTCGCAGCGTGCGGTGGTGGTCGTCCCCCAGTGGAACGCTGAAGCGGACAGTCACGTCACGCTTTGCCGCCTGCTCCGCCGCCTCGGGATCACCGCCTTGAGGTTGTGTCTGCCCTATCACGAAGAGCGCCTCCCGCCCGGGATGAAGCGTGCCGATTACATGGTCAGTCCCAACATCGGCCGGACGCTGCAGGCGACCCGGCAAGCGGTTCTGGAGCTCCGCCAAGCCGCACAGTGGCTGCGAAATCGGGGTTACCCTCGCGTCGGTGTGGTGGGCACCAGCATCGGGAGCTGTGTGAGCTACCTCGGGTTCGTCCACGATTCGACGATCGACGCCGGGGTCTTCAATCACGTCTCCTCTTATTTCGCCGACGTGGTCTGGACCGGCCTTTCCACGCGCTATGTTCGGCGGGGCCTCGAGCCGCACGTTTCGTTGGACGAACTGCGCCACTTCTGGAAACCCATCAGCCCCTTCTACTTCATCCCGAGAATGCGGGGCGACGACCGGCCCCACCTGCTGATCACCGCCAAATACGATCTCAGCTTCCTCCCCGGACTGTCCGATCTTGTTTTCCAGCAGTATAAGGCCAGCGGGGCCCGCTGCAACAGGGCGGAGCTTCCCTGCGGCCACTACACCACCGCCCACTTTCCGTTCAAGTACATCGACGGCTGGCATATCTGCAGCTTTCTGCACCGCAATCTCTAGCGACCGGCTTCACACGCCGAGAGGTCGCGTAATCGGCCGTTTGTCCGAGATCACTCAGAGCCATCTCGCCAACGAGCTTCGAGAGCGATTACGAGTGGCAGTAGACCCGCTCCTGTGGAAGGGGTCCGTCCTCGCTGGATTCCCGGCAACTCCCCGCTCCGCCGGGCATCTTAGCCGTCATGGTGAGAGTGGTTCGGACCAAGGCCACTGAAGACGTCTCCTATGCGGTTGAGGTCAACTCCAATCCGATCTTCTTCGCGGTGGCTCTTTTTGTGTCGACGCCGATGCTTCTTCTCTCCTACTTCCCGGCCATGCCCTTGAGTTCCTGGGCGGCCGGAGCCACGGGTTCCTTTCTCACGGCTCTTCTGGTCATGATCCGACCCATCAATCTCTTCGGCTACTGGAAGCACCACGGGCAGTTCACGCCCGCCGAGCGGAAAGCTGTTTCCTATCTCCGCAGTCCCTCCGCCCGCAACAAGGTGTGGCGGACGGCCTTGCTGATCAGTCTGATCCCTTTGGCGGGCGCGCTCTACGGCCTCTTGGAACGAGACCCCGAGCTGCCCTCCGATTTGGAGTTCTGGACCCTTCTGCCCCTAAAAGACGCGCTCTTCGGTTGGCTTCAGATTCACGGGTTCACCATTCTCAACGCCGGGTTCAGTTTCGCGGTCTTCTACTACCCGGTCATGTCGAAAGATCTGCGCCGGCGCTGGAAATGGATTCAACAGCATCACCAACCCGCCGATCGGGAGTACATCAAAAGGAAGTACCAGCGGCTGTACGACCGCTATTTCGGACCGAACAGCGGGTGAGCCGAGTCCTTCAGGGACTCAATTTGGAGGACCGCCCAATGACGGGGACGGATAGCTTAAACTGCGAACGTAGAGGGACCCGCAGCAATGACCGCGCGCATCCACTCACTCCGCAGCCAGGATCATTTCGGTGTTACAAGCCTAACCCACCAGATGGCACTGGTCCAAGCCGAAATAAAGCTCGCCCAGGCGCACGCACATGATGTTGTTAAAAAGGGGCACCGTGTGGACGATTGCGACCACCCAGTCACCCGGCTTTGCCTCGGCCTGGATCGAGCTGCCCTTGGCGGTGATGTTGCCGTGGGCGGCGGAAACGCCGTTGACCACCAGAACCGCGACCGCTCCGGTGTTGCCGCAGAGGCTCGTCTCGAGGGTGCGAACCACCATCAGCTTGGATGTCTTTCCCGTCACTTGGTGGACAACGATGCTGGAAGCTCCCGATTCACCCACGCCTCCTTTGCCCACTTGAACACATGGGGAACTGCCGCTTGCCATTCTCTAGATCCTTTCGTGATGGCCGCGTTTTGTCTCAACAGGAAATCGGATGACCCGATCAGATCAGAATCAGCAGCTGTTGTCAAACCTGCTACTATCGCCCTAGTATCAAGCGGAAGGGGGATACTCAATGATCCAGTTCTGCAAGCGAATCGGCGTGACCACAAGCGTGTTTTGTTGTTTGTTTGTGGGCCTGTCGGCCCAGGCGCCGGCGACCATCGAGATCGAGCCATCTTCGTTGACGCTCGAGATCGGCAAGAAAGCCCAACTCAAGGCGGTGGTGAAGGATGCTCAGGGCAGTGTTTTGCCGGACGCCCAAGTGCTCTTCTTCTCTCGCTCCCGGCTCAAGATGTCGGTGACGCCTGCGGGCTTGGTGACGCCCTATCTTCCCGGAGAGCACAAAGTCACCGCACTCTCGCCCGAGACGCCCTTCGAAGGCGAGCCCGACAGCTACACGGGGTCGAGAGAACCGGGGATTCGCGCCACCATCGTCGTCAAGGTCCCGGTTCCGCCATTGAAAAGCATCCAGATCGAAGATGTGCCGGACACGGTCTTCACGGGGACAACGGTTCCGGTCAGAGTGAGCGGCACGGACGTCTCAGAGACGCGCAGAAACGAGGTCGCCGCCTCCTTGACTGTTGACGACGCCTCGGTGGCCGAGACCGATGGATTCGGTAATCTCACAGGACTTGCCCCGGGAGTCGCCACCCTGACGGCCGGGGCCGAGGAGGTCACGGCCCGCTTCCGCTTGGCTGTGGAAGACAATCCGATCCGGTCGATCGAGTTGACCGCTTCGGACAGAGAGGCCCGCACCGGTGACGTGATTCATTTCAAAACCGTCGCACGCGACGCCGACGGCCGAGTCGTCACCTCGGTTCCGATCGGCCTATCCCTTCGATCTCGTCCCGATGCCGGCAACGCGGAGTCGGTGGGCGCGGGAGCCGCCGCCCAGATCACCGACGAGGGACGCTTCGTCGCCGAGCAACCCGGGGTGTTCACTGTTCTGGCGAATTCGGGCGGAGTCGTCGCTCAGGCCAGCGTCCGCGTCAGCCAACGCGATGTCGAGCGGGAATTCGAGTTCCTCGGCCAGGCGCGAATCGAAGGGCACCGCACCTCGGACCTCTGGGTGTGGGAGGGCCTCGACGGGCGAGACTACGCCGTCGTGGGGAGCTGGAACGGAAACGGCCACGCCTACTTCTTCGATGT
>JBFGHF010000175.1:0-7638 GCA_041578355.1 Acidobacteriota bacterium | reverse complement strand
CCAAGAGGGGCGAGGAGGTTCCCCGCTTAACGCTCACCGCTTCACCCAAACCGCGGTCAGTAGCGGTCAGCAGACAGCGGTGAGCAGTAAGCGGCCTCCGTTCTGCTACGCCGCCGCGTCCGTCCCCGGCACGGGTACGCTGGTCTCGAGACCGACGTCCCCCATCTCGAGCGTGTCCGGACCCAGTTTGAAGTCTGACTGCATCAGCTCGTCCCAGGTCACTTCCTTGCCCGTGTAGGCCGAGATCCGCCCCATGATCGCCGCCAGATTGCTGCGGGCTGTGTTTCTCGACTCGTTGAAGGGCTTCTGTTGGCGGATCGAGGTGACCAAATCGACATGCTCCTGCACGTAAGGGGAGTTGTCGCCGTCGGGATCGGCGCTCTCGTACTGCCAGACGACGTTGCCCGCGAGGTCGACAATGGTGTCCTTGCAGTTGCTCGAGCCCTTGGTTCCCACCACGTACTCGGAGACGTTGTTGGCGCAGCCGTCGATCTGTCGGCACATGCTGTGGACGTGGGCCCCGTCGCCAAGTTCGAAGTCGATGTCGAAGAAGTCGTACTGGTCTCCGGTGACGCGCCGCATGCGGCCCCCCATTCCGACCGCTTTGACCGGATACTGGTTGGTGAACCAGTTGGCGACATCGATGTTGTGGATGTGCTGTTCGACGATGTGATCGCCCGAGAGCCACTGCCAGTTGACCCAGTCGCGGATCATGTGCTCCATCTGAGACCAGCCCTCTTGCCGCTCCTTGTACCAGAGCTGGCTCTGGTTCCAATAGCAGCGGGCCGCCCGGACCGCGCCGATGGCTCCGTCGACGATCCTGTTGTAGGTCTCGATGTAGCTGCGCTCGTGACGTCGCTGCGTGCCGGTCACAACGCTCAAACCGAAGGCGTCGGCTTTCTCGGCGGTGTCCAGGATCGAGCGAATCCCCACCGGGTCGACAGCCACCGGCTTCTCCATAAAGACGTTCTTACGCGCGGCCACCGCAGCAGCGAAGTGCTCGGGCCGGAAATAGGGTGGAGTCGCGAGCAGGACGATGTCGACGTCCGAATCGATCAGCTTTTGGAAACCGTCGAAGCCCGTGTAGCAACGGTCGTCGGCGATAGGGTTGTCGCGCTGGCTTTGAATCTTCTGCCGGCAATCCTGCAGACGGTCCTCGAAAACGTCGGCCAAGGCCACCACCTGCAGACTGGGCCCGGCGTCGAGGAAATTGAGCGCCGCGCCGGTTCCGCGTCCCCCGCAGCCGATCAGCCCGGCTTTCAGTACCGGACCGTCGGGCGCCTGCTTGGGCCCGGGGACCATCTTTTCGCCCAGGTTGAGATCCGGTTCGTCGCTCCCCCCTCCACAAGCGGCGGCCAGAACGGTCCCTGTCGCCACCGCCCCTACGAAGGCGCGCCGGCTGAAACCCTCGTCCACTTGAATGGATTCTTTCTTCTTTTCTTCCATCGATGCCTCCCTTTGTCAGGGAAGTATCCTCTCGGCGGGTCGAAAGGGTCAAGTCCGTTTGCGAGTGACTGGCAGCGACAACTCCTCCCAAGGGCCTGAATGGGTCGCGTGGTCGGCAGAATCGCCTTGGTCGCGGTCTTTAAGCGCTCTCACCCGCCCGCACTTCGGGCCTCGGCATTGCATTGAGCACTCGTTCTTGTGCTGCGATCTCGTCGCTGTTATTTTGCACCTACACCATGATGCATCGAAGAAGCTTTCTCGCCTCTGCTGCAGCCGCCGGCTTGTCGGCTACCGCCAGGATAAGGGCTGCGGCGGCCCCTCAACAGCAATTCAAGCTCAAGTACGCCCCTCATTTCGGAATGTTCCGTCATCACGCGGGCGACGACCCGATCGACCAGCTGGAGTTCATCGCCGACCAGGGGTTCACGGCGCTGGAAGACAACGGAATGAAAAACCGGCCGGTGGCACTGCAGGAGAAAATCGCCGCGGCCATGACCCGACTCGGAATCGATATGGGCGTGTTCGTCGCTTCCGCCGACTTCAACAACGTGACATTCGCCTCATCGGACGCCAGCGCGCGCCAGAAGCTGCTCCAGGAAATCCGCGAATCGGTCGAAGTGGCGCAGCGTGTCAACGCCAAGTGGTGCACTGTGGTGCCGGGCCGCTTCGACCCGGGATTGGAACGGGACTACCAGACCGCCAAAGTCATCGAAAACCTGAAACGGTGTGCCGAGATCTTCGAACCCTACGGTCTGGTCATGGTCCTCGAACCCCTCAACGCCTGGACCGATCATCCCGGCCTGTTTCTCACCAAGGTCCCACAGACCTACATGATCTGCCGCTCGGTGAACAGCCCGGCCTGCAAGATCCTCTTCGACATCTATCACCAGCAGATCACCGAGGGAAACCTGATTCCCAACATGGAGAAGTCGTGGGACGAAATCGGCTATTTCCAGATCGGCGACAATCCGGGCCGCAAGGAGCCCACCAGCGGTGAAATCAACTACCGGAACGTCTTCCGGTACATCCACTCGCGAGGTTTCTCGGGAATCCTGGGAATGGAGCACGGCAACTCCAAACCCGGCAAAGCAGGCGAGCAGGCGGTGATCGACGCATATGTTGATTCGGATAGCTTCTAACCAAGTTGAACCTTGCTGCCCGGCAGTCCCCCCGCAATCCCGGAGCAGATTTTCAGTTCGGACTCGCAGGCTGGAAGCCTGTCTTCCGGGAGGTGCGGCGTGAGCCAGAAAACAACCAACGTATTCGAGGGTGCTCTGCGGCGTTTGGACAAAGCGGCGGAGTTGCTTGGTATCGACCCCGAGGTGGTGCAGCGCCTCAAACGTCCCAAGGCGATCCTTCAGGTGGCCGTCCCGGTTCGCATGGACGACGGAAGCCTGGAGATCTTCGACGGCTATCGCGCCCGTTACGACGACACCCGAGGACCCACCAAGGGGGGAATCCGCTACCACCCCGACGTCAACCTCGACGAAGTCAAGGCGCTCGCCTTCTGGATGACCTGCAAGTGCGCCGTGGTGGGGATTCCCTACGGAGGCGGCAAGGGCGGCGTGATCGTCAACCCCAAGAAGCTCTCCCCGATGGAACTGGAGCGCCTGTCGCGCGCCTTCATTCGTCAGATCGCCGACTTCATCGGGCCCGACACCGACATCCCGGCGCCAGACGTCTACACCAACGCCCGCATCATGGGCTGGATGATGGACGAGTACTCCAAAATCCGCCGCAGTCACACTCCGGCCGTGATCACCGGCAAGCCGATCTCGCTGGGCGGCAGCCTGGGGCGGGACGAAGCCACCGGCCGCGGGGCCTACTATTGCGCTCTCGAGTTGCAGGAGATCCGCGGATGGGAGCCCGCCGAGACCACGGTGGCCGTCCAAGGGTTCGGCAACGCGGGCCAGCAGATCGCCCAACTGTTGCATGACGACGGGTTCAAGGTGGTCGCCGTCAGCGACTCCAAGGGAGGGATCTACAAGGAGGACGGTTTCGACGTCCCCAGTCTGATCCAGATCAAGAACGAGACCCGCGAGCTGAAGGCGGTCTATTGCGACGGTTCGGTCTGCGAGATGGTGGAGGCCGACCGGATCAGCAACGAAGAATTGTTGTGCCTGGATGTCGACCTGCTCATCCCGGCGGCGCTGGAAGATCAGATCACCCGGGCGAACGCCGAGCAAATCCGGGCCGACGTCATCCTCGAGATCGCCAACGGTCCCACCAGCAGCGACGCCGATCCGATCCTGGCCGAACGCAAGGTGCTGGTGGTCCCCGACATCCTGGCCAACGCCGGAGGCGTCACCGTCAGCTACTTCGAATGGGTCCAAAACCGGCAGGGCTTTTACTGGACCTTGCAAGAAGTCCGCCAACGGCTCGAAGAGATCATGCGCCGCGAGTTCAAGGCGGTGTACGGCTTGCGGGAAGAGCACGACGTGGACATGCGGACGGCCGCTTATGTCCAAGCGCTACAACGCATCGGATCGGCGGTCGAGGCCGGCGGAACCTCGCGATACTTCGGAGAGACCGAGTAGAGCGCCCTGGTTGGCCGGAAGTGCACGGTCTGATCGAGTCTGAGAAGTGCCCGTAGCGCGTCGATTACGGATGCGATTGCGAGGCCTCTCGGCGGGATGAAGCGCTGGCCGCACGACAGAATCTCCCGGGCCGCCCGGCCCGCAGCACTGCTCACCCCTTGAAAAAGCAACCCGAGCAAGGTACTCTCGCTTCACCGATCTTGAGCCGTATTCCTGGGGGGGTGCGCAAAAACTCAAGAACAAACTCATCGACAGGGGGAGGAAATCATGGGTAACTTAGGTAAGTATGCGTTCATCGTCGGCTTGATCCTGGCTGTCCTGGCGGCTCTAGTGACCGGAATGCCTTGGATCGCCTGGGTATTGGTGCTCTTGGGCTTGATCGTCGGCTTTCTGAACGTCACTTCGGGTGAGACACAGGGGTTTTTGCTGGCGGCGATCGGGTTGCTGCTCTCGGCGACGGCGGTTCAGAACCTTCCCTACGCGGGCGAACTGCTCACTCGGATCCTTTGGAACATGGTCGTGTTCATCGCTCCCGCCATTCTCGTTGTTGCCCTGAAATCACTCTTCGAGATCGCCAGGGACTAAAGGTCGGCGATTCTCATATTCCGGCTCGAAAACCTCGGCGTCAGCTGCGTCTCGCTAGTCGAGGCGCACCATTCCGCCTTCCAGGGCGCCACGGAATTCCGCGCCTAGCGACGTCGCAGGTAGCCCAGTAGCAATCGCCTTGCATTCTCGCCTTGACGCTTCGCCAAGGCCTGCAACGTCACGCCAAGTCTCGGCTCAGGCCGTCAATCGCCCACCAAGTGATTCGGACCGCCTCAATGCCGGGCAGAACCTCTTCAGCCCAAACACTGGCGCCGACTCCGCGATTCTCGGATGATAGAAACATGGCGACCCGACGGACTTCGGAGCTGGTCATCGACGGTGGCCGCGTTTACCACCTGGGCCTTTCCCAGGGACAGCTCGCGCCCAATCTCTTCCAGGTGGGTGATCCGGCTCGGGCCTGGAAGGTCGCGAAGCACTTCGACACCGTGACCTGCGAAGTCAGAAACCGCGAGTACGTTACCGTCACCGGCACCTACAGAAACATACCCGTTTCGGTGATCGGAACCGGGATCGGCACCGACAACGTCGAGATCGCCTTGATGGAGGCCTACTCGCTGCTTTTCTTCGATTGGAGCACCTGGGAGCGCCGACGCGGCCCCGAATCGGTCAATTGGATTCGGATCGGCACCTCGGGCGGGGTGCAGGAGGACGTGGAGCCGGGTACGCTGGGAATCGCCGAATACGCCGTCGGTCTCGACGGCACCGGACTCTTCTACGAGCAACCGGCTGCCGATGCGCTGGTGGAGGAGATCGAACGGCAAGCGGAACAAGCCCTCGTCGGCGCCACTCGTTCGGGCTCCCGCTTTCTGGGCCGGATCAAGCCTTACGCCTCCAAGGGAGATCCCGGGATCTGCGAGATGTTGGTCCGACATTGCCAAGACCGGGGCCAACCAAACACCTCGGGCATCACCGTATCCACTCCCGGTTTCTACGGGCCCTCCGGACGTTGTTTCGAAAGAGTCGAAAACGTCGTTGCCGATATCAAGGGGGTGCTTTCCCGTCTCGAGATCGAGGGCCGCCGAGTGATCAACTTCGAGATGGAGTCGAGTCTGCTTTTCCACTTGGGAGCGCACCTGGGGTTTCGCACCGGCGCAATCTGCGTGATCGTCAGCAAGGCAAGCTCGAGCACGGCCCTCCTCGATTACGAGAAAGCCGTTCAAGAGTGCATCGAGGTGGGCTTGGATGCAATGCATGAAGCGGCAGCCGGACAGCGGCCGGGTCGTCCCCGCCCGCGCTCTCAGGATAACGGGAGAAACGTCTAGTCAATCATGTGGGCCAGGGAAGCCCGGTCCCAGACGAAAGGTGGTGCGATGCGAATTCTCTCTCTGGTCCTCCTCCTCTTGCTAGTGGCTGCAACCTTTGGAGCCTGTACGGTGGACATTTCGCACGCACCGTTGGCGCCCCGGGAACTGCCGGAAGACGCCTTCGCGAAAGAGCCCGAGCAGGCCTTCGATACCTCGAGCTACATCATTTCCCTGCAAAACATGGCGACCACCTAGGATCCTCCCGGCGATTTCCGCTATCAGCTGGACGACGGGAAGTATGGACTGGGCCAGCTTTCGATGAGCCTCTCGGAAACCCGCCCGGGCGCCGGTCCGCCCCTTCATCTGCACACCACCGAGGCGGCCCACGTGCTGCTCCACGGCTCGCTGGATTACATCTTCGGCGACAGACTCTTTAGCGTAAGCGGACCCACCGTGGTGCGAATCCCGGCCGCGATCCCGCACACTTTTGCAAACTCCGGCGCGGAGGCTCTGAATCTGATCGCGGTGTTCCCCTCCTCCGAGGTGAATACAACCACTCTCGGCCCCAATCCCCTCATCATTACTTCGGGCCGACTCAAACTAATGTCACCTCGAGCGTAATGGCAGGTGCTCCGGCGGCTCAGAGCGGCGCTACCCTGACCGTCGATCTGGGCAACTCCGTGCCAGAGCAAAGTCCCGGCGGAGAGACCGTCGACCTGGGTCCACTACAGCCCGCAGTATTGCAAGATGACAACTCGGTGATTCCCCTGGGGAGCCCGATTACCTTCACAAAGGAAGTCCTTCAATCAAGCGCCGGAGTGGTGAGCTTCGATATCGGAGACAGCGCGCCCGCCGGGAGCGCGCGAATCGGCATCATAACCGGCAATCAGAACGGGGGGCCTGCTGTTAGCACCCCCACCGGGACCGCCTATCTCGGCCTCGCCGAGGCGAGCGACGGCCTTTACATCGCCACCGACGCCAAGACGATCTACCTTGTGCCCGGCCAGCAGGCGAGCGTCAGCTTATGGGCGACCAGTTTCGGCAGCCCGGCCGTCGGCCAGCAAGTTCCTCTCTCTCTGGTGACCAGCCAAGACAACCAGAACGTCCCCGCCGACGCCAATCAGCCCGCGGGAGCACTCACCTTCCCTGCAAGCGTCACCATCGGGAGTGGCGGATCCGCCCTTCTCGCGCTCCAAGCTTCCAATCCGCAACCCCTACCGAGCTCGCGAAAGGACATCGGCGGGCAGCTTTACTTCGTGGGCGGACCCTGGACGGCTCCGGGCGACGTGACGGGTGGGGCCACACTCTGCGTGAAGTTGTTCCAGTCGCTGAGCGTCCCCAATCCGACCTGGAGCGACGCCGAGAAAATATTGGTGAAGTATTACGTGCT
The DNA here is from genome assembly GCA_041578355.1 of Acidobacteriota bacterium. Taxonomy (GTDB): domain Bacteria; phylum Acidobacteriota; class UBA6911; order RPQK01; family JANQFM01; genus JBFGHF01. Next base: position 415 of record JBFGHF010000175.1, on the reverse strand, counting down.
CTACGCCTACATGGCGGGCCTCGTGCAGCTCACAAACTTCGAGGCCGTCAAGGAATCGGCGAGCGCGATTCAGTCCGTCCTCAACCTGCCCTTCGCCCATCCCCACTACATGCCGGTCACGCGCGAGTTGTCGCCGGACGAAAGGACGGTGCTCGACGATTTCCTGGGACAGTTCACCAACTCCTGATCCTCGCCGTGCAGGCGCCAGAGGCGAGAGAGCAAGCCCGACAAAGAAGCGCAAGAGCCAAAGCCCGAAAGTCTCTGTGACCCGCGAGTCCAGCTCGCGGGGCGGGCGCCCTGGCCCCTCCCCGGGCTTGTCGCCCTTTTTCTGAAGGGGCGGGCCTGGCAGGCTGGGTTCGCGGTGGTCTGGCGATTTCCTCTTTGCGCCCCCTGGACGAACAGATTACTTTTTCTT
>JBFGHF010000174.1:0-7646 GCA_041578355.1 Acidobacteriota bacterium | reverse complement strand
TGGACGGCGCGCAGGTCGGCGCCGTTCTCGAGAAGATGAGTGGCGAAGCTGTGGCGGACGACATGCGGGCTGAGCTTTTCCTCGATCCCGATCCGGCGTCCCAAGCGCTTGATGATCGACCAGAAGTTCTGGCGTGTCATCGGTCCACCCTGCTGGCTCAGAAAGAGGTGGGGGTTGGAGTTCCCCTTGAAGAGCGACCGGCCTCCCTTCAGATAACGGCGCAACCAGCAGACGGCGGAATCCCCCAGAGGGACGAGCCGCTCCTTCGACCCTTTCCCCATGACTCGGACGAAACCGGCTTCCAGATTGACTTGGTCGACACGCAGATTGACCAACTCGCTCACGCGCAGCCCGGTGGCGTAGAGGACCTCGAGCATGGTCCTGTCCCGCTGCCCGAAGCGGCTCTCGACGTCCGGCGCCGCCAGCAGGGCCTCCACTTCCGAAGCCGTAAGATGTTTGGGCAGGCTCAGCCAGGCGCGGGGCGACTCGAGCGTCTCGCTGGGATCGTGCTGGAGATACCCGTCCAATAGAAGAAAACGGAAAAAGGACCGAAGGCTGACGACTTTGCGCGTCACCGAACGGGGTGACAGCCTGGCATAAAGGCTCTGCAGATAATCGGTCAGGTCGCGGCGTTCGACTTCTTCCAACTCGCGCCCCCTCGACTCCAGGAAGCTCAGAAAAGCCTCGAGATCGCTGCGATAGGCCTGCACGGTGTTGGCCGAAAGGCCCCGCTCCACCTGCAGATAACTCAGGTAACTATCGACCGCCCGCTCTTTCATCGTGCTTTTCGAAACAAGTAATGCACCTCCTCGACGCGAAGAAGGGCGCAGGTCACAAAATAAATGACGGTTCCGGCGGCGATGGCGAGGCCGAGCCGAACGGTGCGTCCCCAAAAACCCCACTCGGCCCCCAGCCCTGCCAGCATCTCCCCGAGCCAGACCAGAGACGCTCCCATCAGCAGCGCGGCGGTGAGCGTTTTGAGAATCGCCGGCACGACGCGGTGCGACCTCATGTCCCCCAACCGGACGCGTAGCTTCCAGGCGAGAATCCCCAGCGCGATGCTCACCGACAGAGACGTCCCGATGGCCAAGCCCACGTATTTCCAACCGGGGGGAAGGATGAAGAACACCAGCGTCACGTTGATCAGCAGGTTGGCGCCCACCGCCACGAAGCTCGCTCGCACGGTCGTCGCCGGGTCGTCGAGAGCATAGAAGGTGGGAACGTAGATCTTCATGCAGCTGTAGGCGAAGAGGCCCAGCGAATAGGCCACCAGCGCACTGGCCGTGGCGGCCGTATCCAAAGCGGTGAATTCCCCCCTTTCGAAGATCACCTCGATGATCGGCGTGGAAAGGACGATCAGACCCACGGTCGAAGGCAGGGCCAGAAGCGAAACCAGCTTGATCGAGTTGGCCACGGTCCCCTTCAGGCCTTCCCAGTCTTCCTGGCTGGCCAGGACCGAGACCTCGCGCAAGTTGACCACCCCGACCGCCACCCCGAACAAGCCGATGGGCAGGTAGATCAGACGAAAAGCGAATCCCAGCCAGGAAACCGGACCGTCTCCCAGCAGCGAGGCCAGCTGCGTATTGACCAGGATGTTGATCTGCACGGCGCCGGCGCCCACCACGGCCGGCGTCAGCAGCCCGCCGATCTTGCGCAGCCGAGTATCGGTCAGATCGAGGCGGGGGCGAAATCGGAATCCCCGCCGCCACAGCGAAGGCAGCTGGACGCCGAACTGGAGCACACCTCCCGCCATCGCGCCCAGGGCGATGGCGTAGATCCCGTACTGGCCCGCCTCCCGGAACCAAGGGACCAGCAAAAGGCCCGCCACGATCACACAGACGTTGAAGACGGCCGGCGCCAAGGCAGGAAGGAAAAAGACCCGCAGGGCGTTGAGCATCCCCATCGCCAGCGCCGCCAGGGCGATGGTGACCAGGAAAGGCGAGAGCACCTTGAGCATGTTGGAGGCCAGCTCGAACTTCACCGGATCGCTGGCGAAGCCGCTGGCCAACAGGTAGACGAAGAAATCGGAAAAAAAGAAGAAGACGAGGCCGATGATCCCCAGCAAGAGCAGCAGGGCACCGATCACCGTTTGAGCCAGCCTCCAAGCCTCCTCCTTTCCCTTGCGCTTGAGGATGCGGGTGAACATGGGGACGAAGGCGGAGCTGAGCGCGCCCTCGGCGAAGAGGTCGCGCAGCATGTTGGGGATGCGAAAGGCCACCAGCCAGGCGTCCATCATCGAGCCCGCCCCGAAGCGGGCGGCCAACACCTGCTCGCGAACCAAACCCAAAACACGGCTGACCAGAACCGCCAGACTGACTTTACCCGCCGCCCGGGCGGCTTTGACACGACGCGACATCAATACTTCACTGTCTCCCCAGAGGTCCTTTGGTTCGGGTGAAAAGAGTGACCGCCCAAGAAACCGGAGGACGCCGAGTCTCGCGGAGGATTGCAGGGAGTTTGGAACACGGCGGGGTTACGTTATCATCTGGATCTGAAACAACTCGGACCGGATCAGGGTGTTGGATGAAGCTGAAGGAGATGGCCCGGAGGCTCGACTGCGAGCTGCAAGGGGACGGCGAAACGGAGATCTCCGGAGCCGCCGGCATCGAGGAGGCGACCGAGAGCGAAATCACTTTCCTCTCCAACCCCAAATACGCCCCCCGGCTCAAAGACACTCGGGCGGGGGCGGTGATCGTCGCCCCGGGAACCCAGACCGCTCGGCCCGCTCTCTTTTCCAAGAATCCTTATTACACCTTCGCCAAGGCCATAGAACTCTTCTACGAGCCCCCCAAGCCGATCCCCGGAATCCATCCCACGGCGGCGATCGCGGAGACGGCGGTTGTGGGCGAGGACCATTCGATCGGCGCCAACGTGGTCATCGGGGAGGGAGCCCGGCTGGGGAAAGGCGCCACCCTCTACACGGGCACCGTGATCTATCCTCACGCCTGCATCGGGGACGACTTTCTGGCCCATTCCCATGCCGTGGTTCGTGAGTACTGCCGGATCGGCGACCGAGTCATCCTGCAAAACGGCGCCGTGGTCGGGGCCGACGGATTCGGATTCGCCCCCCGCCAGGACGGCTCCCTTTACAAGATCGTGCAGTCCGGCATCGCTGTATTGGAAGACGACGTGGAATTGGGCGCCTACGCCTGCGTGGACCGAGCCACGGTCGGAGAAACGCGCATCGCCCGGGGCACCAAGATCGACAATCTCGTCCAGGTGGGGCACGGCTCCCGCGTGGGTGAAGACGCCCTGCTGGCCGCCCAGGTCGGATTGGCGGGAAGCAGCCGCGTCGGGAATCGGGTCATGCTGGCAGGACAGGTGGGCGTGGCCGGTCATCTCACCTTGGGCGACCGGGTAATCGCGACCGCCCAAACGGGCATCGCCCGCTCGGTCGAAGCCGGAAGCCGGATCTCGGGAACGCCCGAAATGGAATCTGCGCTGTGGCGGAAGAACTACATTCTGATGCAAAAGTTCCCCGAGATGGTGAGGACACTGAGGAAGTTGGAGCGACGCGTGGAAGAATTGGAGCGATTGTTGGAGGAGAAGAAGGGTTCGTAGGTTGGGGAGTTATTGGTTTATCGGATTGTGGGTCTTCGGGACGGCGTACACAATCCCGAGAGGGATGGAGTCGGGTTTTACCGCAGGGTTCGCTTAGAGTGCCGAACACCAACACTTTACCTAATGGTTAAGTTTTTGCTACACTCACAGCCTGGGAAAGAACCTATCGGAAGACGGCACCGTAAGCTTTGGAAGAACAGGGAGGTCTGGCAATGAAATATCGACTCTCGACGATCTGTTTCGCGATCTTGTTTCTGGCATGCAGCGGACTTTGGGCGGGCGGCCCCGAGGGTACCTGGGAAGGTGTGGCCATGGACGGCTCGGGCGCCGAGATCGCCTTCAGCGTCACCATCTCCAAGACCGGAGACGGCGCCTATTCCGGAACCATCGACGTGGTCGAGCAAGGCATCTCGGCGTTGGCGCTGCAGAACGTCACGTGGGAGGGCCATGTTTTGAAGTGGGTCATCCCCATCCCCGACCAGAGCATCAACTGCGAGGCGAAGGTCGACGACGAAGGCACGGCCAAGGGCAGCTACAGCGTCTACGGGGGCGGCGGCGGCAGTTTCACAATGAAGCGTGCGGAGTAGGTTTGTGGGTTGTACAAATCCAGATCGATTAGGAATACGACTGCCTTCGGGCTTGCGGCACCGACGACCTCGCACTTCGAGTCCGGCACATCTTCATGGCCGTCGTGGCGCTCTCATTTTGAGTGATTCCCAAAAAAGGGGACACGAGGGAACATCGAGAACGGCCAATTGCGAGCTGAGCGATAGGACGTTCGAGATCCCAGACACCCACGGAACTCGGGATCCGTAGACGCGCGGACACAGCAACTCACCAACCTACCAACCCACAAACCTACAAACCTACAAACCTACCAACCTACCAACCCACAAACCCACAAACCCACAGACCTCCCCCTCTGTTATCTTTAGGATCGATGAGCAGGAAGGTCCGTGTCGGCATTCTCTTCGGCGGTAAATCCGCGGAACACGAGGTTTCGCTTCAATCCGCCAAGAACGTGCTGGACGCCCTGGATCGCTCGAAATACGAAGCGGTTCTGATCGGGATCGACAAGCGGGGAAAATGGCATCTCAATCAGGCTTCTCAGTTTCTGCTCGACGCCCACGATCCACGTCGCATCCGACTCGATAGCGAGCCGAACACGGTCACGCTGGTCCCCTGGCAAAACGAACGTCAACTGGTGGGATTCGGTGAAACTCCTGCCCTCCAGCCCCTCGATGTGGTCTTCCCGGTCCTTCACGGGCCCCTCGGCGAAGACGGCACCGTGCAGGGTCTCCTCAAGCTGGCCGGGATCCCTTTTGTCGGCTCCGGCGTCCTGGCTTCGGCCGCGGGCATGGACAAGGACGTCAGCAAGCGGTTGCTGCGCGACGCGGGTCTGCCGATTGCTCGTTTTCAGGTCTGGCACTGCTGGCAGCCCGCGCCCGATTTCGAGCGATTGACGGACTGGCTGGGCAGTCCCTTGTTCGTCAAACCCGCCAACTTGGGTTCCTCGGTGGGTGTCCACCGGGTGGGCTCGCCTCGGGAATTGAGGAACGCGTTGAAGGACGCCTGCAGCTACGATCAAAAAATCATTATTGAGGAATCGGTATCGGGGCGGGAGATCGAGTGTTCCGTGCTGGGCAATCGCGAGCCTGAAGCCTCCGTTCCCGGCGAGGTGGTGCCGCGTCACGATTTCTATTCGTACGAGGCCAAATACATCGACGATAACGGTGCCGACCTGATCGTACCCGCCGATCTTCCAGACGAGCTGACCCGAAGGGTGCAGGAATTGGCGATCCGGTCGTTTCAGGTGCTCGGCTGCGAGGGGATGGCTCGGGTCGACTTTTTCCTCTCCGGCGAACACCTGGTGATCAACGAACTCAATACGATTCCCGGTTTTACGAAAATCAGCATGTACCCGAGGCTTTGGGAGGCCTCGGGTGTCCCTTACTCGGAACTCGTCGACCGACTGATCGAGCTGGCCCTGGAACGCCATCGGCGTGAAGAGAAGCTCGAAAGCAGTTATCGTCCTTCCCCGGGTCCTTGAAGTTCCCGCTCCATTCAGCGATGGTGAAGTCCTGATGCCTACCAACCAGCAACAGCTCCTGGGCGAAATCAGAGGGCAACTGGAAGGCGATGAAGCCTCCGTCCTGACCACTTTCTCCAACCTGGCTCTCGAGAAATCCACGCCGGAATTCCTGGGCGAATTCGATCCCCCGGATCTCCTCGCGGCTCTTCGAGGGGCGCTCGAGTTCCTGGACGCGCGAAAACCGGACGAGATTCTCATCCGAGTCTACAATCCGGATCCGGAGACGCAGGGCTGGCGCTCTCCCCACACCATCCTGGAGATCGCGCTCAAAGACCGCCCCTTCATCGTGGATTCGCTGCGGGCCTGCCTGCGTCGCGAAGGTTTCAAGCTGATCTATTTCCTGCACCCGATTATCGGCATCGCCCGTGACGAAGCGGGAAAACTGATCAAGGAGACGCTGGGACGCAGCGGCATGGCGACGACGGCGGAAGCCTACGAGATGTTCCTGCTGGAACGCATCGAGGAAAAGGAACGTCTCGAACAGCTCGAGCAAGCGGTCTCGGATGTGCTGGGCGACGTGGTGTTGGCCACCGACGACTATCAGGAAATGCAGCGCGTCACGGCGGATGTGCGGGATTACATCAACAGCCTCTCCTCACGGCTTCGCCAAATCGCCACTCTGGACGGGCCCGCCGACCTCAAGGAATACGCCGATTTCATGGACTGGCTGTTGGACGACAACTTCGTCTTCCTGGGGTACCGCACCTACCAGATCAAGGACCACGGCGGAAAGCGCTGCCTGCAGGTCGAATCCGACTCCGCCCTGGGTATCCTGCGAAAGCTGGAAACCAGCAGCTACCACAAACCGGTCCCGTTGGAGGACATCCCCGAGGGCCTGCGTCAACGCATCACCTCGGGGCCTCTTCTGCTGGTCACCAAATCCAACGCCGAGTCGACCGTCCACCGCCCGGCCAGAATGGATTACATCGGCATCAAGCGATTCGACGAGGCGGGACAGGCCGCGGGCGAGCGGCGGATTCTCGGTCTCTTCACCAGCAAGGCGCATTCCACGGCGGTCGACCTGATCCCGATTCTGCGCCGGAAACTGAAGCAGGTGCTGGCCCTGGACGACGCGGTTCAAGGGTCGCACGACTTCAAGCAGATGATCACGATCTTCAATTCGATGCCCCGGGAAGAGCTGTTCTGGTCGGCGGCCGAGCAGTTGCACCGCGACATCCGGACGATCATGAGCATCGAGCAGGAACGCGGAGTCCGGGTGACGGTGCGCCCCGACCCTCTGGCCCGCGGACTGGCCTTGATGGTGATCATGCCCCGCGAGCGTTTCAACACGGAAGTCCGCCTCAAAATCCAGAAGCTCCTGACCGAAAAACTCGAGGCCTCCCATGTCGACTACCACTTGGCGATGGGGGAAGACGAGGCTCAGATCCGATTCCACTTCTTCTTCACGACTCATCTCAGCTACGACGCCATCGACCTGGCGGCAATCGACCGTGAAGTCGCTGAGTTGACCCGCTCCTGGGAAGATCAGCTGCAGCAGGACCTGCAGAGTCACTACGATCAGTCACAAGCCCTGCAGCTGGCCGAGTTTTACGCCGAGGCCTTCGATCAGGCCTACAAAGCGGAAAACGACTCCGCCGAGGCGATTCCCGATATCGCCAACCTGGAGGCTTTGGGCGAGTCTCGTTACCTGGTGGATGTGCACCAACCGCCCCAGGACTCTCGGAAAGCGGCACACCTCAAGATCTACCATCACCAGCGAACGCTGGTTCTCAGCGAGGTCTTTCCGCTTCTGGAGAATCTGGGGGTTCGCGTAATCGAGCAGATCTCCCATCCCCTGGCTGTGGAAGGGGAGAATCGCGGGATCGATATTTTCCGGGTGCTGGGCCCGGGGGGTAAGCCCCTCGACTTGCAAAAACACGGCGAATTGCTGATCGATGCCATGGGCAAGCTATTGGAAAGTCGCGTCGAAAACGACCGTCTCAACCAGCTGGTCATCGATGCCGGTTTGTCGGTGCGTCAGATCTCACTGTTG
>JBFGHF010000173.1:0-7650 GCA_041578355.1 Acidobacteriota bacterium | reverse complement strand
GATGAGAATCTGCAGCGGCTGAAAATCGAGAGCTACGTGGGGACGCCGCTGTTCGATTCGACCGGCCAAGCGTTCGGCGTGATTGCCGCCTTTCACAGCGCACCGCTGCCCGAGCCTCGCATTGCGGAGGCGATGATCAAGGCTTTTGCCGCCCGTACGGCGGCAGAACTGGAGCGAAAGCGGGCGGAGGAGGCGCTTGCCAGGAGTGAGCAGAAATACCGCGAGCTTGCCGATTCGCTGCCCCAGACCGTCTTTGAAACAGATCGCAACGGCCGCTTGACGTTCATCAACAAGAACGGGTCGAAGTTATTGGGGTTCACTCACCGCGACCTGAAGCGCGGCGTGCAGGTGACGCGGGCCTTCGTCCGCGCCGACCGGGCGCGATTGATGCACATCATCGGCCGCATCAAGGAAGGCCTCGACAGCAACAGTAGCTGCACGGTGCAGCGGCTGGACGGAGAGACCTTTCCGGCAACGATCCACGCGGTGCCCGTAATGCACGAGGGCAGCGTCGCGGGAATGCGTGCCATTCTCGTCGACATCACTCACCGCAAGGACTTGGAAGCGCAGCTGCTGCAATCGCAGAAGATGGAGGCGATCGGAAGTTTGGCGGGAGGCGTGGCTCACGATTTCAACAATCTTCTGATGGGTATCTCGGGCTACACCCACCTCGCCCTGGCCAACGCCGAGGCGAATCCGGACATCCGAAGCGACCTGGAGCAAATCATCCAACTCGCCGACCGAGCCGCGGGCTTGACCCGCCAGCTCCTGGTCTTCAGCCGCCAGCAGAAGTTGGACCCCGTTCCCCTCAATCTCAACCAGTTGATCCATCGTTCGCTCAATCTGCTCAAGCCCTTGATCGGGGAAGACGTGCGGGTCGAGTTCGACTCGGATCCAAGTCTGGGGCGGGTGCGGGGAGATCCCGGTCAGTTGCAGCAGGTGATCTTCAACCTGGCTGTCAACTCGAGAGACGCCATGCCCGACGGCGGAGCCATCCGCATCGAGACCTCAAACTGCCACGTTGAAGGCTTTCAGAGAGAGGATGACGGCGAGGCGGGGAAGACCCAAGCAGCGGTTCGCCTCTCCATATCCGACACCGGCTCAGGTATGGATCGAGCTACCCAGCAGCGCATCTTCGAGCCGTTCTTCACAACCAAGTCGGTCGGCCGGGGGACGGGTCTGGGCCTTTCAGCCGTCTACGGAATCGTCGAGCAGCACCGGGGTAACGTCCGCGTGGAGAGTTCGCCCGGCGAAGGCACACGCTTCGACATCCTGCTGCCCGGCGAGCCTAGTGAAACAATCGAGCCAGCGGGAGCCTCTCCCGGACAAGACCCTCTGTTGGGCTCCGAGCAGGGCAACGAGACGATTCTCGTAGTGGAGGACGAGATCTCGGTTCGAAAGCTGCTCAAGCGTTTGTTGGAGCGACAGGGATATAGCGTCCTGACCGCCAGCGAGCCGCTCGAAGCCTGGGAGGCCTTCTCCTGTTGGGGTTCGAAGATCGCGCTTTTGGTGACCGACGTGGTGATGCCCGGCGGAACCGGCCAGCAACTGTACAGGGGACTGGCGGTGAAGCATCCCAAGCTCAAGGTGATCTACATTTCCGGGTACCCGAGCCGTCACAGCGGAGACGAAGCCGACTTGGGGAGCAACGTTCTGCAGAAGCCCATCCAGCCCCGCGACCTTGTGCGAAGCGTCAGAATGGAGTTGGATCGGGAGTGAGAGCCTCGCAAAGTGAGATTCCGAGAATCGAGGTCCGTTCGCTCGCTGACCCATGGCTCAGAACTTACGACGCGCTGCACTAGGGTTTCTTGACCAGGAATCGGTCGGGCTGAAGAGCGGCGTATTGCTGATCCTCGCCGCCCTGGATCAGGCGTGAAGCCAGGCGGCCCGCCTCCCAGCTCGAAGCCATACCCTGTCCCCCCAGACCGGCCGCCCAGAAGAAGCCCGGACGTTGGGGGTCCCAGCCGATGACGAACAGTTCGTCCATGCTGCGGGTCCGAAAACAGCTCCAGACCCGTTTCTGAGTGGCGTCTTGCAGAGCGGGGAGCCGGCGCCAGATCAGCTCGGCCAACGATTCGCCGATCTCGTCGTTGATGCTGGTGTCGAGAGTCTGGCAAACTTCCTCGTCGCAAAGACTGAAGAGCAGTCCTTCCGATTCGGGGCGGAAGTAGAAGTTGTCTTCCAGGTCGTAGACGAACGGAGCTTTCGGCGGAGACGGGTTCACGCCTTCCAGCTGAAAGAGGTGGCGTTTGAGGGGAAAGAGAGGGAGCTCGGCGGCGCTGGCCAGTTTGGCGACGGCGGGAGCCCAAGCCCCCGCGGCGTTGACCAAGGTCCGGGCGCAAACGGGTCCGCCGCGTGAGGTCTCGATCTCGAAATCCTCTCCGCCTCGGACTCCGGTCACGCTGCGGTCGAGGTCGATTCGTACTCCCGCTTCCAGAGCACCCAGACGATAGAATTCGAGCAGAGCGGCGATGTCCATGACCCCGTCCGAGGGCGTCCAGAGGGCGGCTTCGAACGGATGTCCCATCAGCGCCGGGACTGCCTTGCGGACACGCCGGGTGTCCCAGAATTCGGTGTAGAGTAGCTCGGTGTCTCGCACTTCCTCGAGGGTCTGCGCGGAGCCCAGCAGAAGCGAGCCGTTTTGTTGGAAGTCGATTCTGTCGATAAGCTTTTCGTACGCCTTGCGACTCGCAACGGTCAGTCGGCGTACCGCGGAAAGTCGACAAGATTGAAGAACCAGAGCGGCGTTTCGGCCCGAGGCGTGATAGCCCGGCAACTTTTCCCGTTCCAGAACGAGAATGCTCTGGTTGCCCTGCCGCGAAAGGTGATAGGCGGTGGAGAGTCCGGCAAAGCCCGCGCCTACGATCAGGACATCAACTTGTTCGGATGCTGAACACACTGTTCACCCAGGCCTTGATATTGCGTAAAATATTGTATCATGGGGCTTATTCCAGCAATGACCGGCGGTGAAAACACCCGGTTACGGGTGCGTGGGACCGCGACTGTATCACGCAGCTCCCCCAGGAGTGCGGCTGGCACGATGGTCGTGTCACACTGGTCTGGGCAAAACGGAGAACTGTTGCATGGTTCCAACGGATGATGTCCTGGACGCTCGCGAGGCGGCAACCTATCTGCGGATCAACGAACAAACTGTGAGGAGACTGGCAAGAGAGAGTGAAATTCCGGCTTTCAAGGTCGGGGGGTCCTGGCGTTTCAAGAAGAGTTCCCTGGATCGTTGGGCCGGTTCTCAGGAGATGCGTCCCAAGGGTCGGGCGCTCCGTGTCCTGGTGGTCGATGACGAGGAATCCGTCCGGGACGTGGTCCGCCGATCATTGGAGAGGGAAGGGTTTGAGGTTGCGACGGCCGCGGGCGGGGAGGAAGTCCTGCCCATGCTTTCCGAAAAGCCTCCCGATCTGGTCTTCCTGGACCTCAAGCTTCCCCATATGGACGGTCCCTCGGTCCTGAAGAGGATTCGGGATGAGTGGGGCGGTATTCCCGTCATCATTCTCACCGGCTATCCGGAGAGCGACTTGATGCAGCGGGCTTTGGAACACGCGCCCATCACACTGCTGGCCAAGCCGTCGACGCCGAGTCAGATCATCCTTACGGTCAACGCGATCATCGGTAAGTAGGGCCTGCGCGCCGAGCTGTATTCAAGCACTTGCCAGATTTCCCGGCAACGCTGCGATTCGAGCGCCCGTGCGCGATGGGGCCGAACAGCTCCGGGATTTGGACTCAGCGGCCGGTCCTGGAAATCCCGCAAGCGCCTCCCCGGGTTGAAATGGCGGCGGGGTTCGTGTTTGCTATGTAGGCCATGAAAATTCACGAGTATCAGGCCAAACAACTCCTGGCCAAGTTCGGAGTCCGAGTGCCCCGCGGCCGAGAGGCGTCCAATGTCGCCGAAGTGTTCGATATCGCCCGTGATTTTGGTGGGAGGGTGGCCGTGAAAGCCCAGATCCACGCCGGAGGACGGGGGAAGGGAGGCGGCGTGAAGATTGCCGCTTCGCCCGAGGAAGCGGAGAAATTCGCTCGAGAGATGATCGGGATGAAGCTGGTCACGGCCCAGACGGGGGAAGAGGGCAAGGTCGTGCAGCGGGTCCTGATCGAAGAAGGCCTGGATATCGAGCGCGAGTTTTACCTCAGCATCCTGGTGGATCGGGCCGAAAAACAGCCCTTGTTCATGGCCAGCAGCGAGGGGGGGATGGAGATCGAGGAAGTCGCTGCGTCTCACCCGGAACTGATCGTCAAGGAGCACGTCGATCCGGCCCACGGACTGCAGCCCTTCCAGGCCCGAAAGATCGCATCCCGTCTGGGGATGGAGGCTTCCTTGACTCGGGCCGCTTCCGATTTCGTGGCTCACCTTTACCGGGCCTTCGCCGCAACGGACGCCTCCCTGGTGGAAATCAACCCCTTGGTGGTGACGCAGCAGGGTGAAGTGGTCGCTCTCGACGCCAAGATGGATTTCGACGACAACGCCCTTTACCGTCAGCCCGAAGTCCTTCGCCTGCGCGATTATTCCGAAGAGGACCCTCTGGAGATCCAAGCTTCTCGTTACGGCTTGAACTACATCAAGCTCGATGGCAGCGTGGGTTGCATGGTCAACGGAGCGGGACTGGCCATGGCCACGATGGACATCATCAAGTTGTCGGGTGGAAGTCCCGCCAACTTTCTCGACGTGGGGGGCGGCGCCAACGTGGAACAAGTCAGAAACGCTTTCCGCATCCTGATCTCGGACACCCATGTGAGGCCCGTTTTGATCAATATCTTCGGCGGCATCATGCGCTGCGACACGGTGGCCGAGGGGGTGGTGCAGGCCTGCCGCGAGATGGGTGTGGACATACCCGTGGTGGTCCGGCTCGAAGGCACCAACGTGGAAAAGGGCAGGCAGATCCTGCAAGAGGCGGAATTGGGTTTCACCGTGGCGGATGGAATGGCCGACGCAGCCGAAAAAGTGTGCGCCTTGGCGGCAGCCTGAGGCGGCTTCAAACGGGAGAGGTGACGAGTGTCGATCTGGGTCGATAAAGAGACGAAACTTTTGGTGCAGGGGATAACGGGTCGCGAAGGAAGCTTCCATGCCGGCAAATGCAAGGAGTACGGAACACGGGTCGTGGCCGGTGTGACACCGGGAAAAGGCGGCCAAGAGAATGCCGGGGTCCCCGTCTTCAACACCGTCGAAGAGGCCGTGCGGCGGACGGGAGCCGACACCAGCGTGATTTTCGTCCCGCCGGGTTTCGCTGCCGACGCCATCATGGAGGCGGTCGACGCGGGCCTCAAGCTGATCGTCTGCATCACCGAGGGGATCCCGGTCTCGGACATGCTCAAGGTTTGGGATTTCCTGCGCGGAAAGCCGAGCCGGCTGATCGGGCCGAACTGTCCGGGAATCATCACCCCCGGAGAGTGCAAGATCGGCATCATGCCCGGTCACATTCACCGTCGCGGACGAGTCGGGGTGATTTCGCGCAGCGGCACTCTCACCTACGAGGCGGTCGGCCAGTTGAGCGCCCGCGATATCGGTCAGAGCACCTGCGTCGGCATCGGCGGCGATCCGGTGAGCGGCACCAGTTTTGTCGACTGTCTGAAAGCTTTCGAAGAGGATTCCGACACCGAGGCCGTTGTCATGATCGGTGAGATCGGTGGCACCGCCGAAGAAGAAGCGGCGCGTTACATCAAAGACAATTTCTCCAAGCCGGTGGTGGGGTTCATCGCCGGACAGACCGCCCCCCCGGGGCGCCGCATGGGGCACGCCGGAGCCATCATCTCTCAAGGGCAGGGTACAGCCAAGGAGAAGATGCAGGTGATGAGGGAATGCGGGATCCGCGTGGTGGAGAGTCCCGCCGACATCGGATCGGCCATCGAGGCCACCCTGGTCGCCCAAGGCTGAGCCCGGACTGGCCGCCGCGGGCTCCCGTTCGGCGGACCGAGCGCGCCCTCGGCACCCCTGAAACCAATCATCAACGGAGAAGCGATCATGCAGCAAGCGACCCTTGCGATAATCAAACCTGACGCCACCAAGAAGAACATCATCGGGCAGATCCTGCAGCGGGCGGAGAACCAAGACCTGGCTGTCGTGGCGATGAAGATGCTGCACTTGACCAAGGCGGAAGCCGAAGGTTTTTACTATGTTCACCGGGAACGGCCGTTCTTCGACAGCCTGACCTCTTTCATGTCGGAAGGCCGCATCGTCGTCATGGTCCTGAGGGGAGAGAATGCCATCCCGCGCTGGCGCGGAATCATGGGAGCCACCAACCCGGAGGAAGCCGACGCCGAGACGGTGCGGAAGCTGTTCGGGGAGAGCATCGAAAGAAACGCCGTGCACGGCAGCGACAGCCCCGAGTCGGCCCGCTTTGAAATCGGGTACTTCTTTGCCGGCCTGGATTTGGTCGTCTCCTGAGAGGCAGGATGCGTGTCCTTCGGTGGCGGGAGGCAAATCTGTGCAAGCCTTTGGAAAGAGGCCGAAAAGCCAAGGCAGCAGAGCGGAGCTGCAACAGATGTGGCCTGAGCCGATTCCCTTCGAACGCTTCATGGATTTCTGCCTCTACGACCCGCAGCAGGGCTATTATCGAAGAGGCGGTAGGGTCATCGGAAAAGCGGGCGACTTCTTCACATCGCCCCATACACATCCCCTGTTTGCGCGAACACTGGCACGGGTTGTCAATGCTGCCGACGCTGCCATGTCGAGTCCCGGCGGTTTCGATCTGGTCGAACTCGGTGCCGGCGAGGGAAGGCTGGGCCGCGATCTTCGCCGATGGATTGCGCAAACCAAGCCCGACTTGCATTCGAGACTGCGCTATCGCCCCGTCGAGTTGGGATGCCCGAACCTGCCCCGGAGAATCGAGGGGGTCGTTCTGGCCAACGAGTTCTTCGACGCCCTCCCGGTGCACCGAGTCAGGGTTGACAACTCCCGACTCAGAGAGATCTATGTAAGGCACGACGGCTCCGAATGGATCGAAGAGGATGGAGAGCCCTCCGATCCTGGGATTCCGGACTTCTTAAGGCGCGGTTTCGGGCCGTTGCGCGAGGGGTATTGCTACGAGGTAAACCTGCGCATGGTCTCCGCGTTTCGCGACTTGTCGTCGAGAATGCTCAAGGGACTGCTGATCACCCTTGACTACGGCTATGACCGAGAGGAATACGATGCGCTGCCCCGGCCCGGCGGCACCCTGCTCTGCTATCACCGACATCAGGTCAACCAGGAGTTCTACCGCCGCATCGGACGTCAGGACATGACGGCCCACGTGAACTTCGAAGTGATGCGGTCGGTGGGAAGGGAGCTGGGATGGCAGGATCAGCCCTTGGTCACCCAGCGTGAGTTCCTGATGAACTGGGGGCTGGGGGATCTCCTGTTGGAGGCCGAGGGAGATGGCGTATCGGCTTCCGCTCGGGAAATCGAGGAGCGGCTGCAACTCAAGTCGCTGCTCCAGCCGGGTGGGATATCGGATCACCTGAAAGTACTGGTGCAAACGGTCGGCATGAACGCGCCCACTCGGGCTTCGACGGGTTCACTTGACCCGTCCCGGCAGGCAACGTAAAAGGACGGTGGAGGTCTTTGAATGATCTGGATATTACTGGCATGGCTCGTGGTGGCCGTGCTTTTCGTGTGGAGTTTTTCCAAACCGGGCTTCGAGAATTCGACCCAGATTCTGAAAAAAT
>JBFGHF010000172.1:0-7653 GCA_041578355.1 Acidobacteriota bacterium | reverse complement strand
TCTGAATCAAGATCTCGGAAAGCGGCCGCAGGATGGAGAACTGCTCCAGCCCCCAGCCTTTCTTCGAGAAATACCGGGTGAGCGCCGCGTCGAAGTAGAGGCTCTGGTCGTAAAGGCCGTCGTAGTGCGTGATTCCATGGAAGCGCTTTCGCGATGTAGAGTCGTGCTCGTCCCCGATCAAAAGGCGCCCGATGGCGCGCTTCCTCAGAATGGGTAGAGCTCCGAAAAGAAAGACCGCCACGGTCCAGAGACGGATCGGATAGATGTCGGCCCGAATTTCGGAAAAGTCGGGGCGGACGAAGGGCAGGTGCCGAAGCATCCAGTTGAAGACCCTGTCCGAGTTCATCCAGACGCGCGCCGTCCGAGCCGGATAAGCGTCGCGAAAGTGACGGTATGCATTGAGGGCGGTGAACCAATGTCGGCCCGACTCGTTGCCGAAAACGGGATGCACCTCGAAGCCCAATTCGTCCACCAGTCCGAAGGAGAGCAGGCTGTCCTTGCCGCCGCTCGAGTGCACCGAGTATCGCTCGGAATCCACCTTCCAAACGCCGCTCTCATCGGGCTCGGAGTCGGCGAAAACCAGCTCCGCCTGGCAGTATCTGCGCTGTTTCTCAGGTTTCAGCCGGGCCGCTTCCCCGATCAAGAAAGGATTGGGGTGGAGGAACTTGTTGACGTAGATCTCGCGCGAAGTGTTCTCGACCATGGCCTTGATGAAAGACCGGTCGAAGCGGTCGAAGGGGCCGTGAAAGACGATCGAATCGCAAAACAGACCGTAATTGATTGCGACCTGAGCCCCGATCTGCGAAGCCAGATTCCGGGTTCCCCCGTCTTCTCGTTCGAAAACCGGCTCCTCGTACCGAAAGACCAGCTCCGTGGCGTCCTCGCGTTCGCCTTGAAAGACGCGGTAGGGTGTGGTGATTCGCGACCTTTCCAGGTGCACCGGGCCGATTTCCAGCCGATCGATCACCTTGAGCGCCGCCAGCGGACTCGGGCGACTCGCTTGAACTGGATTGGCTCGTTTGTTCATTCTTCCGATTTTTCCTTCGAGGCTCGGGTTGGCTCTCCGAGCGGGTAGCCCCGGAGTCGCTCCGCACTTTTCACTTGAGCAGTTTTTCCACCACGGCGACGAGTCCGCCGGGTCCATCCAACAGAACGTCGAAAGCGGGAAGCCCGTGGCTTTCGGTGAGCTGCCGGCATACGGCGGGAACCTCGTCCGCGGGGATGTTTTCGTGATTCACCGTGATGGCGATGACGGGCTTGTCGGAGATGATCCGAATCGCCTCGATCTGACGTTCCAGAGGGTGAATCGGAAAACCGGGGAATCCGTCGTAGTCTTTGCGCGCCGGCGCGTGCTGCAGAACCACCGCGTCGGGCCTGCCCGCGGCGAGGAGCTCGAAGCCGCCGGGATAAGCCGGATTCATCAAGCTTCCCTGCCCCTCCAGCACGATCACGTCGGGGTGATTCTCGTTCCACGCCGACCACACAGCGTGTTCGATCTCCCCCGAAATGAAGTCGCTGACCAGAGAGTCGGTGACGACGCTGTAGCGGGCTCCCTGCATCCAAGCCGTCTGGCCGGTGCCGATCATTTCGGCGCTGCGTCCCGACTCCTGAAGACCCTGGACCAGGAGCCAAGCCGTGGTCCTCTTTCCGACCGCCGAGTCGGTACCCAGCAAGGCGATTGTGAAGGAATCGACTTGTTCGATCTTGCCGCTGAAGAAGTGCAGCTGATCGCGGGGCGGAGGCTTGCGCACATCGCGGATTCGAACTCCTTTGCTTTGGGCCAATCGGGACAGGGCCGGATCGTCGGAAAGGAAGTCGTGAAGTCCGGAATCCACGTGCAGACCCGCTTCGATCGCCTTTTGCACGTCACTCCTGGCCTGGGCGCTGAGGCGCCCGCCATCCGGGGCCAGACCCACCACCAGATGATCCGCATCGAGGCCGCTGGAGCGTCCGAACGCCAGTGCCTCGTTGAGATCGGCAACGATCGGGATGCCGCCCCGTCGTCCATCCAAGACCTCCCGTGCGTCGCGACCCGCGTACCGTGAATCGACGACCGACTGCACCCGATAGCGTCGGGTATGGCGCACGAGGCCGTGCGCCGTCTTCCCGTTGGGCGTGTTGAAGGCCCCCTCGCAGTAGACGATCGCAACTCCGTCCGCACCGCCGTTTGTCACGTCTTCCTCCCCGTCAAAACCACCACGTAGCGATCGGGTCCCAGCGGCTCCCGCTGGTGCCCCTCCAAAAGGGCCTCCAGCGCCGCACAGGACGCCGGAAGCACTTGAAAGCCCTCCTTTTCGCGAATCAGTTTGCTCAGAGCGAGCATGCGGCGATCACTGGCGTTGGACGCCCAGCCACGGCTCGATCGAACCGCCGACAGGGCATGATCTCCATCACTGGAATGCCAGTTGATCAGAGGCTCGTTGATCGAGGTCTCGCGGATGCGCTCGGGAGTCAGGTCCTCGCAGGTCGGGGCATTGCGGAGATAGGAGTCGACGATCGGGTTCTTGCGATGCGACGAGCCCGCCACGATCCGCGGTATGCGCGAAGTCTTGCCCCTTCGGTAGAGGCTCAAAAACCCCTTGTTCACCCCGGCCAAGGTGGTGCCGTTGGAGACGGGTACGGCGACAACGGCAGGTGCATCTCGCAACTCGTCGTAGATTTCATAAGCGATTTCACCGTAGACGCGAAGCTGCAGGGTGCTGTTGGCTCCTCCCGGGTTGGCGTCGTAGAGTTCCTCTTTTTCCGACTGCTCCCGGGATGCCTCGACGGCGCCCTCGTAGTCGCCCGGAAATCGTACGATTTCGGCGCCGTTGAGAGTCATCTCATCCAGGCGGCGGGTGTGGTAGGTCTTGGGGATGAAGATCAAACAGCGCAGCCCCGCCAGCGAAGACGCCAAGGAGATGGCCGCACCGTAGTTGCCGCAGCTGGCTACCGTGATGCACTCGAATCCTCGGCGCAAGGCGTCCATCGCCTGAGCGAAGGCGATCCGGTCTTTCTGGGTTCCCGTCGGATTGCCTCCCTCGAGCTTCAGATAGAGCTGCCTGACCCCCACGTCTCGCTCGACATTGCGCGCCCGAATCAGCGACGTGTCTCCGAGTTCGGAATCAATTATGTCCTCGTAGGCCTCCAAACGTTCTTCCAATGGACGCGATCGATCCGAAGCGATATTCTTGAGCGTCTCGACGCTGGCGACGAAAGATTCAGCCACCCCGTCGGCGGCATCGTGCAATGAAAAGACTTCGTTCGTTTTTGAGATTTCCACACGCGCGATTATATGCCGCGAAGGAACCAACATGCCGCGCAAATCCTCTGGGGCCGGTTCGATGCTTCCCCTGCAGCCCTTGGCTCCAGTCAAAACTCTCGATCCAGCGAAAGGCAAGGGCCGGAAATGACCGAAGCAAGACTCCCCCGTTGGGCCCGACTGGCGGGACTGGTCTGGGGATTGGCGGGTCTGGCGATGCTGCTGCTGGGCGCCATCTGGAGGTTGTCTATTCGCGTAGTGGAGGACGTGGGTGGCGGTCTTACGGGCTTTCAGGCCGTGAGCCTCGTAGTCATCGTCTTCTTCATGGGTTACTCGGAAGGGTATCGCGGTTTTCAAAAGAGCTTTTCCCCTCGGGCCGCCGTGCGGGCCCTCCATCTTCGCGATCAGGCGCAGCCGCTGGAGGCGATCATGGCGCCCTTCTTTTTGCTCAATTACATGAACGCCTCGAAACGACAAAAAATCGCCGCCTACGCCTTGACCGTTCTGATCGTGGCTTGCATTGCGGTTTTCAGTTATCTCCCGCCTCCCTGGCGAGGCATCCTCGACGCGGGTGTGGTGGTGGGACTGGCATGGGGCACGGTCAGTTTGACCGCCTCCATGTTCGCCGCTTTGAGTTCGGGCTCCGCGCCCCCATCGGAGGAGGAAGGCTGACTCTCCGGGGCTCCTCGATCTTCGCCGTCGTTCAGCAGGCCTCCGCCTTGCGTTTGACGGCCCCCAGCATCCGCTTCCGAATCGACCCGCTGAAGGGGCGGACCAGAAGCCAGTAGACTCGAAAACTTCGGCGGCTTTCCGGATCGGTGCAGAACACCCTTGTCTCGGTGGTGACGACCAATGGGCCTCCCTCACCTCCGCTGATCAAGAAGTTCCAGACGACCTTGGCGTATCCTGCCTCTTGGAAGCGAGAGAATCGATCTCGGTCGAGGCGCAGGATTCCGCCTCGAGGCGTCCAGAAACGGCCCACCAGCCCCAGAATCATCTCCCGATGAGGACGCTCTTCGAGCCGGACGAATCCCATCTTTTCGAGTCCCTCGAAGCGGAGGGTGTAGGCAGGCAGCCCGCGAAGCCGGAAAAGCAGTTTGACCCAGGCGGAGGCGGCCATGTCGAGCGTTCGGAGGGTTTCGTAGGTCCGCTCCGCGGTGGAGCGGACCTGGATCGAATGGGTTTCCCGAAAATCGAATCGGGGGAGCCAGAATTCAAGGCGTTCGGACATCGCTGCGCGGGCTCCGGGGTCTACGGTCCAAGCCGGGGCCAGGGTCTTCAACTGGGCTTCAGGCGTCGATTGGCCAGCAGGTGAAGCAGCGGATGCCGATCGACCAGAGGTCCGCGAACCGCCAGAATGAGGATCAGCCCGACCATAAAACTGCCGACGTGCGAGATCCAGGCGATCCCCGTGCCTTCACTGGCGGGGTCCGTCACCAATCCCACGAATTGGAAGAGGATCCAGATGACGATCCACACCACGGCGGGGACCTTGATCTGCTTGATGATCAGCATGAAGGTCAGCTTGGAGTCGCGGAAAAGCACCAGATAGGCCGCCATCACGGCCGCCACGCCCCCGCTCGCCCCGATCAACGGCTTGGCCCCACCGACGAGCCCGAAGGCAAGATCTCCGGCCATGCCGCAGAACAGAAAAAAGACCAGGAAGGGGCCCGGCCCCAGCACATCCTCGACGTTGTCGCCGAGGACGTAGAGAAAATACATGTTGCTGACGAGATGGAGCAGTCCGCCGTGGACGAATTGACTGGTGATCAGTCCGGCGAAGCCCCATAGACTGGGAAGGCGCTGCATCTCGAAGGCGAGCAGTTCGATCCACTCGGGTTGGTTGGCGACCGTGAGAAATGCGTAGACGGCCACACAAAGAGCAACGATCCCGATTGTGGCCCAAGGCCGCGAGCGGGGACGGAAGTTGAACTCGACAGGCAGCCCCAAAAGGAGTTGAAACCACCACTCGTTCCAGGTCGTCTCGCGCGTGTTTTCTCGGAGGTGGACTTGCCAGCGCCGCGAAGCGCGCAGAAAATCCCACTCGCGGTGGTCGAACCAGACTCCTCCGCAATCGACGCAGCGGTCCACTTCCAGACGCCTCACACCGGCAATCTTCAGCGCCTCCAAGCTGCTTCCGCATTCCGGGCAAGGGAGGGAGGTTTTCTCGATTTCGCCCGGAAAAGTCTCCGCGCGGGGTTGGGGCCCCAGCACCTCGGAAACCTGCGGATTGGCGTGAGAGGCACGACACCAGAGTCCGGCACACTGAGGACAAACGTCGACTTCGACTTGATGATAGTGGCAACGTTCCAGCGGTTTTCCGTGACAGCGCGGGCAGATGGGTTGCAGATCGTCAAGCTCGGGCAGGGTCTCTGAAGTCATTTTAGCTGCGTCTCCGAGGTTACGGGAGGCTGCACTCAAAAACAATGGCCCTGAGCCCTCAGGCGCGTCCCAACGTAATGATGTATCAGACCGATCCTGAAGGCGATCCCGATTCCGACCGGTGACAGTCGAACCGCCTTGATTCGAGAACGGACCGATTCCCGCCCCCCGATGCTAGACTAGGTCCGCAATGGACGTGAGGCTCGATGTCTGGCTCAATGTGGCCTGTCTCTTCAAGACGCGCAGCCAAGCCAAGCGGGCCTGCGATAGCGGCCGCATACGCGTCAACGGCCTTCCCGCCAAGGCGCAACGAAAAGTCAACCTGGAAGACCGCATCGAATTCCGTCAGGGTCCGTGGCAGAGGGCATTCGTCGTAAAAGGCATTGAAGGCCGCCCCGTCCCCAAAGCCGAGGCCCGAAAACTCTATCGTGATCTGAGCCCACCGCGTCCCCGACGCGATCGCTTGAGCGAGATTCTGGGACCGGTCGGGTGGCGTGAAAGAGGCGCGGGCCGCCCCACTAAACGGGAGCGTCGAAGAATCGAGCGTCTCAAGGACTAATGCCCTGGACGGCAACCTGCCCGTGCTGCGAGCGAAGACGGGTGCCCGGCTGGCGATGAACGAATTCTGGCTCTTCCTTTTCTTCACCGTCGTTTTCGCCGTTGTCTACGCGGTCTGCTATTCGGTCTTGATGGGGGTTCGGGACAACTACCGCCGCTACGCACAAAAGGCGGACCTGCAATGGACCGGGCCAGGCACGCGGAAGCGCCCCAAGCCGCTGCCGCGCCTCGCGCTTCTGGCGATCTCCGCCGCGACCTCGTTTCTGGTGGTGCGTTTCTGGATCTTGGGTTGAGGGATTCTCTGCTTGCCGCCGGCTGCTAACCGCCTTACGGCAGAGAGGCTCCACGTATGAAGACCGAGAGCGAGAGCGGGACCGAGAGCGAGCGGGGGCGTCCCGCAGGCATTACGCGGAGTGCCCTCAGCGAAGCCTTGCCCGGAACTGCCAAGCCGAACGCAGACTCGCTCTCGGTCTCGCTCTCGGTCTCGCTCCTCGCTCCTCGCTCCTCGCTCCAATATGTCGCCGTATTTCTGAACCAGTGTACTTAGTGGATTCGTTAGAGTTGCCGCGGTGAGCGGTGAACTCGCCAACTTCACTTGATTCGCATCGTGGCGATGTAGGGAAGGTCTCGGAAGCTCTCCCGGTAATCGAGGCCGTATCCAATCAAAAACTGTTGATTGACGTGGAAACCCGAATAGCGGATGGGCAGGTCCGCCAGCCTCAGGCCGGGCCGGTCGAGCAGGGTGCAGACCGACAACGAAGCGGGCGCGCGGGAGTTGACCACTCGCACCAGATAGTTGAGCGTCAGCCCGGTGTCCACGATGTCCTCCACCAGGAGCACGTGGCGGCCGTCGACGTCCTCCTGGAGGTCCTTGAGAATGCCCACCACGACGAGATCTTTGCCCAGGTAGTCACGGCTGATCTGCTCCGCCAACTCCCCGACCCGAGCGATGATCTCCTCTTCTTCGAAGACGATTCTGTTGACTTCGCCGGGAACGGACTTCACGGATGCGACAGGGGCATTGGTTGCCATGGTCTCCTCAGCAGTTTGCCTGGGCCGCGCCGGCCCGCGGTGCGGCCTTCTCCAAGACTCCGAATTTGAAAAGCAACTTGCGGTAGTCGCGCTTATAGAGAATCTTCACGCGGATGTCGGGATAGAGCCTTCGCATGCGGCGGATCTTCCGGTTCTTGCGCGTCACCAGACTCTGTTTCATCGTCGTCAGCTCGACGTAGAGTTCGAACTGCGGAAGATAGAAGTCGGGGGTGAAGCTCTCGGTGACACGGCCTTTGCTGTCGCGCCGCAGGGCGAAGCAGGTCGATTCGAACTGCCAGCTTATATTGTAAAAGTCGAGAAACCTTGCAAATTCCTCTTCACTCCGATGAGCAAAATGCAAGGCCCCGACGTCATCGCCAGTGCGCGCCATCAGTTGGCGCCAATCTAACAGAGGGCACTGACAAGGGGGCTTGGGGCGC
>JBFGHF010000171.1:0-7653 GCA_041578355.1 Acidobacteriota bacterium | reverse complement strand
GCCTGTTTTCTGACGTCCGATTCGCTCTGCGTCTGCTCTTGAGGAACCCGGGATTTTCACTGATCACCGTTCTCATTCTGGCGCTCGGAATCGGTTTGAACGGTGTCATCTTCAGCCTGCTTCACGCCGTGGTCCTGGCTCCGCTGCCCTTTGACGAGCCGGACCGGCTGGTCTTCATTCTCGAGCGCTCCAACAAGTTCCGGGGCATGTCGGTCTCTTATCCCAACTTCCTCGACTACAGGGATCGTCAAAAAGTCTTCACCCACATCGCCGCTCACCGCGACCAGACCTACAACCTCACAGGCGGCGACGGCCCTCCCCAACAGCTTTCGGGTATTCATGTCTCTGCCTCGCTCTTCCCGTTGCTGCGCACAGAGGCGTATCTGGGGCGGGTTTTCAGCGAGCAAGAAGACAAGCCGGGCGCTCCGCGGCTGGCGTTGCTCGGGCACGGATTCTGGACGCGCATGGGTGGCGATCCTCAGGTCGTGGGTACCGCCATTCTGCTCGACGCGGAACCATACCAAGTCGTGGGTGTGATGCCCGAGGGTTTCGTCTATCCGCTCTCCCAGCAACGCGTCGATGTCTACACTTCGATCGGCCGCTGGGTGGGAGAGAACATCGATTCGAGAATGGAGCGCGGCAACCATCCGGGGATCACCCTGACGGCTCGGCTGAAGCCCGCTATCACCGTTGAGCAGGCCCGCCAGTCGATGGACTCGATCTCGGCGGCGTTGGAAGCCGAGTTTCCCGACAGCAACACGGGCGTTGCGACTTCCATCACTCTCCTTCAGGAGAGGCTCACTCGCGATTTGCGCCCGGCACTGCTGGTGTTGACGATTTCGGTGTTCTTGCTCCTACTTCTCACCTGCGTCAATGTGGCCAATCTCCACCTGGCTCGGTCCACTTTGCGCTCGGCCGAGGTCGCCATCCGATCGGCCCTGGGGGCGGGCCGGAAGAGAGTTTTCCGCCAGTTGCTGACGGAAAGCGTGTTGCAGGGTCTGCTGGGCGGAGCGGTCGGCCTGGGGCTGGCCTACTGGGCGGTGCGCCTCCTGCCGAGGCTGATCGACCCGGGCGCGATTCCGGCATACGTAAAGGTCGAAGTCGGCCCGCCCGTTCTCGTCTTCACACTGCTGGTTTCGTTGGCCACGGGCATGCTCTTCGGTCTGACTCCTGCGCTGCAATTGATCAGGCCCCGGGTGGCTCAGACTCTGCGGGACAACGTTCGGGGTTCGGGAGGCGTGGGACGGCACCGTCTGCGCAGCGCGTTTGTGGTGGCCGAAGTCGCGCTGGCCATGCTTCTACTCGTCGGGTCGGTCCTTTTCATCCAGAGCTTCCGCTATCTGACCCGGACCGACCCCGGCTTCGTGGCTGAAAACCTGCTGCTCTTCGAGCTTGCGCTGCCGGTCAAGGAGTACGAAGACGACAAGAGGCAGACGCTCTTTTTCAGCCAGCTGCGGGAGCGGCTGCGGTCGCTGCCAGGTGTTTCCAGGGTGTCGCACAGCATGCCGTTGCTGGGGGGCTGGCAGTCCACGGTGACCGGGGAGGGCCTTCCTCTGCCGCCGATCGGCGACACACCTTCGACCGAAATCCAACGGGTTGGCCCCGACTATTTTGAAAGCGTCGGGCTGAGGCTCCTCGAGGGGCGATTCTTGAACGAGCAGGATCGGAGCGACAGTCGCACGGTCTCGGTGGTGGATGAGCGCTTTGCCGAACTCCTTTGGCCGGGCCAAGACCCGATCGGCAAGCGGTGGCGCTTCGGACGGCCCGACCAGGACGACCCGGACGAGGAGGACGCCCCGGAAGATCCGTATTTGGAGGTCGTGGGGGTGGTTAACCATGTCAAGACCTACGGTGTCCAAAACGATTCGCGAATCCAGGCCTACATCCCTGCCGCCCAAAGCCAGCTTCCCTTTACGACGTTCATCGTGCAGACGACGGGGGACCCGGCGGCAATCGGCCCGTTGCTGCAGTCCGAAGTGTCTCGTCTCGATTCCAAGATTCCCGTGGCTGACGTTCGCACCATGGAGCAACACCTGTCGCGGAGGGTTGTTCCCCAACAATTGGCGGCCGCTTTGCTCACGCTGTTCGCCTCGCTGGCAGTGGTTCTGGCGGTTCTGGGGATTTACGGCGTCATGGCCTTTTCGGTCGCTCAGCGCGAGAGGGAGGTCGGTATTCGTATGGCCTTGGGCGCGGGTAATCGGCAGGTGGTCGAGCTGATCCTCAGCCAGGGCCTGCGGATGACCCTCCTGGGACTCGGGGTGGGCGGCGGCCTGGTGTTGCTGTTGGCTCCGTTTGTGGACAGCCAACTTTTCGCGGTCGACATCCGCGACCCCTGGATTCTCAGCTTGACCGGAATCGGGCTTTTCGCGGTCGGGTTGGTGGCTTCCCTGGTGCCTGCCTTGCGAGCGCTCCGGCTCAATCTGGCCGACGCCCTGCAGGGATAGGTCGGGCCGACATTGCCGGCCGCTCTGGGCGCACCTCTCCCCAACCGGAATCCGACTTTCGGGCCGCGTAACTCGCTACTGGCGCTTCCCGATCGGCGTCCCGGGCGGAGGCGGGGACGGGCCCGACCGCTCCGTGCCTGCCACCTGTCGATCGAGAAAACGCTGAACGTCGGCGAGAGCCAAACCGTAATGTGCCTCTTCGGCATCGTCGCCGGCGGTGACCGCAGCCAGAATTCCCTGGATGAGTCGAAGGCCCCATTCGGCGCCCGCCCGCACCTCGACAGTGGCTTCCTGATTCCCGGCCAGGTCGATCAGTTCGTCCAGAACCGCACGCTGGGCGACCCGCTTCAAGGCTGCCGGGCCCGGGCTGGTCGATTGCCAGGTGCCCTCGATCAGCCGCCGGACGACTTCCTCCAGCCCGGGCAATTCAGCACGGCGCGCCGAGAAGGCAACCAGGCGCGCGGATCTGCGGGGGTTGAGCAACTCTGAAACCACCATCGAACAGAGCGTCCGGGCGATCCCGATCTGATCGAAGGCGGGCGCCGCCGGCGAGGCAAAAGCCAGCGAGTCCGGCCGATGTCCAAACGGCCGGGGGGCCATCCAGTCCAGAACCTGATCGGGGACCGCCAGCTCGGGTGGCTGGATCGCCTCCAGCAACAGCTCCAGAGCGCGCCGTTGTTGGGCCGGATCGACGATCTCGGTGGGAGCCGCGGGATCGCCCCGGAGTGCATATCGGAACTCCATTCCACCCACCGCCTTGGCGGCCGCTCGAAGAACGAACCGATGGTGAAGGTAGACTCGGGCGAAGCGCCGGTTGAGCCAGGCCATCGGCTCTCCCTCTCGCACTGCTGCCTCGTCGAAACGATCGATCAGGGTTCGGCGGACGAGCAGAATCCGCTCCAATTCCTCCACGGCGTCAGCGCCGTTGATCCAGGTGGTGGCTTCCGGAAAGGAACTGCTCGCCGACTCATCGGGATTGGTGATGAATTTCAACCCCCGCTCCATGGCGTCATCGACGATTCCGTCCAGGGATTCGGCTTCCTCCTCTTCGCTGAACTGGCTGTAGGCCCAGCGGATGGCGAACTCGTCGTAGGCGCCGGGTCCGTCGCGGTAGGCGTCGGAAAGATCGACCTCTCCCCGCGTGAGACGGATCAGGGGCGCGGGGTAATCCATCACGGAAGCCCGCCCGTAACTGGCCGCGACGAAATTATGGGCCAGGCCGAGGGTGTGTCCGACCTCGTGTGCCGAGTGTTGACGGCGGCGAGCCATCACGAACTCCTCGGCGCTCACCCGCGGATCCAACTGGGCGATCCACGCCTCCATGCCCCCCTCGGAGAGGAGAGGATCCGCGGTAGCGGCGCAGGAAGAGGCCGTCGCAGCGCCCGCGTAGATGTCGAAGTCGACCAGCGAACGATGCGAGTCCATCCGGACCGCCGCTTTGACGATCTCCCCCGTCCGCGGATCGACGAACGACGGGCCGATGGAAGAGCCCGCTTCGGTCCGATGAACCCATTGAATGACATGATAGCGGGCGTCCAGCGGGTCCATCCCGGGAGGCATGTCCTCGATGCGAACCGCGTTGCGGAAGCCGGCGGATTCGAAGACCTTGTTCCACCACAGCGCTCCCTCTTTGAAGGCCGACCGATAGGGTTCGGGGATGGCTCGATCCATGTAGTAGACGATCGGTTCGACGGGATCGCTGAGGGGAAGGGAAGTGTCCGTCTTGATCAGGCGGTGGCGGATCGCGTAACGCGTCACGTAATCCTCGTCGAAAGGCTTGCTGAAATCGTAGAAGCTCACCGGGAAGAGCCCCACGCGGGGATCGAAGACTCGAGGCCGATAGCCGCTGTCCGGCAATCTGACGAGCGAATGATGGATGCGGATGGTGAGCCAGCGCCCGTCCGGGGCCCGCTGCCGAACCAAGCTGCCGGGTTGGTCGCTGGAGAAAGTCAACGCCGCCTCGATCTCGGTGTTCTCGGGAAAGGCCCGAGTGCGCGGCAGAAAGACATGGCTCCGATCCCGATCCAGGCGGTAGTTCCCCTGGTCGGCGCGCTTGAGGCGGCCGCTCAAATCGGTCACGTCGCTCACCGCGAACGAGGTGAAGTCGACGACCACCCGCTCGCCCTCGGCCGCCAGGACTGGGAAAGCCGCCACGGTCGAATGGGGAAAAGACTCGTCCACCGATCGGATGAGCGCTTCGTTGGAAATTCCCTGGGCGCGGAAGCCGCTGTTGCGGAGGACCAGCAAGACCCGGTCGCCCGTCTTTTCGAAGCGCGCGATCGACTCGTCGCCGATCTCACCCCGGTCGAGCAGAAGCCGCGAAGTCCCCAGGCCGGTGGCGTGGGACGGCAGATAGAGAAAATCCTCGTTCCAGCGTGAGACTTCCAGGAGAAGCCTGGCTTTGGCGGCGTCCCAATAGAGAGGGAAATAACCCTCCTGCCGCTCCAGTCCCTCGGTGTAAGAATCGATGTTGGGGAGGGGTTGCTGGCCGGAAGCGATCGAAGCGGAGAACAAAAGACAAACCAGAAAGCTTGAGATTCGAAACACGGGGCCTCCTTTCCAGCATCGAATCTTAGCGGATGGCCCTCGAAGGGAGAACTGGAGTCGAGGCTACAGAATCGACGACAGTCGTCCGATAAACTCTGCATGGACCAGCAGCGAATCAATAATCTCGTGCGGAATCATTGCGGAATCGGTACACCAGCCATGCTTTTATCGATCGACTCGGGCAGAATATGCCACGCTTCCTTCCGGAACAGCTCCGAGGACGCGGTAACCCTCCGCGTGTTCGATCACAGCCGGGGGATCCCCTTTCATCCTCTGAGCATCGCGGTCGTTTCATTTCACGATGGGCAACGTGGTTCCCTCTTCATGAGCGCCGTGCTCGACGTCGATTACCCGGAGGACTCGAAAAAAAGTCCCAGGCTGGTTTTGGCGATGCCGCGCGAGCTGTTTCAGGCGGAGCGGCGCACGCTGATTCGCATACCGCTTTCCTCAGAGAGCCAACTCTCGGTAAGGATTCACACCCGAGGCGGACGGAAGTGGCGACCCAGGCCGATCGATATCTGCCTGGGCGGCTGCCAGCTCGAATTCGATTCGAGTCAAGCCATGCCCGACTGGGAGGTCGATCGACAAGTACGGGTGGAACTCGCCATGCGAGGCCGGAAGACGGTCCTCGCGGGAGCCGTTCGCTGGCGGAACAAGGGCCGATTGGGTGTGACTTTCCCCGAAGTCGTCCAGGGCAACAAGATAAGTCCGCCCCAAGAGCTCCGCTCTCTGATCGAGAAGGTCGAGAGGGAGTGGCTCCAGCAAGGCGTGCTCAAAAAGCCCGCCGCCTGACTTTCGTGATCACCCCATTCGGGGCCGGCCTGGAGAAGACGCAGGGCTGGCTCTTGCTCACCTTCAACTCGCCCCCTTCCAGGCGAGCGCCGGTCAGCGATGGGTGGAGAGACTTCCGCCAAGGCCCGAGCCTCGCCTTCCTGCCATTTGATGAGAAGTCCGGTGATCTGCCGGGAGCTCTGGCTCACAATAACTCGCGATCTTAACCAATCCGAGTGGATGAGGCTAGGAGATTTGAGTGAACGTTCTCGCAGCCAATATCATCGTGATGGACGGCATGGCCCTTTTGGTGTCTCTTTCGAGATCGATTCCTGGTGCGACGATTTGACGTGCCGTTCCACTCCGAGCCGCTCATCCGCCAGAACTGGAAAGTCTCCCGAGTCCTGCGGCGGCGCGTCTTCGCCCGCTCGAAAAAGGCTCTTTTTTGTGCTTCGACGATGCTTTCTTGGCTATTGGGGAAGCGGGTCTAGTATAATTCCCAAAGCCGAGAAAATCCGACTTTGTCACACAATACCTTTGCTTTTACGAGTTGCCGGGGCATGGGAGTGTGAGAAGCAGTTTCGGCTCGGGCGCGAATTCCAAGCAGGCCCCGGCGATCGAAAACAACCAGGAAGGATAGACAGATTTGAGCAGCCAGCAACCACTCAAGCAACGGGTCACTTTCGGGAAATTCGCCAACATCGATATGCGAGTGGCCACGGTGATCAGCGCCCCCATGGCGGAAGGGAGCAGGTACCCCAGCCGTTACCTGACCCTGGACGCGGGGCACCTGGGCAGCTTCCGATCGGTGGGGCAGTACGCGCTGATCGCCGAGGAGGACCTCGTCGGAAAGAAGCTTGTCATTTGCTGCAATCTGGCGCCCCGCCAGATGGGAGACTATGAATCGGAAGTGCTCGTCCTGGGTACTCTCCATCCCGAGACGCCTTCAGATCAAGAACAAGCGGTACCGCTTTATGCGGACGAACGCTCCTCCAACGGTGATGTCGTTTTCTGAGAGCAGGTGAATCTTGTCCCAAGTCAAGCAGGAACTCATGCGTCGAGAGCCGGCCCGAAGAGGGTTCGGCTTCACCGACACTTTGCGAACCGCGCGAGCTGAACTTCAGGGTATCGAGACGGGTCTGGAACGCTATCAGGTGACGGGTCAATCCTCGTCGTCGCGGCCCATCTTTCTCGATTCCGCCAAACTGTGCGTCGCCACCTACACCGAGGCGTTGCGCCTCGTCGAAGAGCGCTTTTGGACGACGACGTTTCTCTCTTCCGGCTTCTGGTCGGGAGAGTCCGAGAGGATCCTGCGCGCCAACCTGGAGATGATGTCGCTTCCTCAAAACCTGGTGGTGGCGTGCCGACTCTTTCTCTTGCAGAGGCCGCCCGACCAGGAGGTGCAGCGCTGGCAGGATGAGCGGATGGTCCTGCTCAAAAACGACGATATCGAGGGCCTGCGGCGTTTCGATTCCCGGTATTCCCGGCTGTGCCGAAACGTCAAGAGCCTGATCGCGCAGGGTTGCGACGTGCGGGTGACCTACGACCAGCCGCGGCGGCATCTGCGCAATCTGCGCGAGTCGGTGGGTTTCGATTCTTCGGACTCGGAGCTCGCCATCTACGACGACTGGCGGTTCGACATCTTCGGCGGTGGGCGCTCGGGAATCATCGAGCACGTCCGATGTTTCACGCCCGTCATCAAAGACTTTGACCGGCAACTCGAGCTGGTCTCCACGCACGATCAGATTCTCGGAGGGCCGACGGGGCAGGCCTACCTCGGCTGCCGCTTCCCGGCGGACGAGCGCTATCGCGCGCAGATGACCGAGTCGGCGATCCGGATCGGACGCGTGCTGCGCGATCACGGCGCGCTCGGACGGTTCGGCGTCGACTT
>JBFGHF010000170.1:0-7667 GCA_041578355.1 Acidobacteriota bacterium | reverse complement strand
GCCATTTTCCCGTAGAGGCCTGTGGCGGCCATGGTGGTGGGAACGGCGCACACCGTGCGTGCCAGCTGAGAGGCGCCCAAGCGAAAGAAAAAACGCTGGTCGGTTGCCAGATCGCTGACCAGTCCGTTGGATCCGCCGTAAGAGAAGGGAAGGACCGATTCGGCGCCTTCCTCCTCTATCGCCCGCTCGATTTCCTTCTGGATGCGCCCCAGCGCACCGTCCCAACTCAGGGTGCGGAATCTGCCCTCTCCCTTGGCCCCCTCCCGAATGCCGGGGTGGAGGATGCGCTCGGAGCCGTACATGTGTTGGGGGAAGCGGCGGACCTTGGAGCAGATGAAGCCCTGGGTGAGCGGGTTCGCTTTTCCCGCCGACAGCTCGACGACCTCTCCATTCTCGACGCGAGCCTCCAGGCTGCATGCGTCGGGGCAGTCGAGCGGGCAGGATGTCTCGAGGACGCGGCTTGCGGGTGCGGTGGTTGCGGCATCTTCGGTCGGGTGGGGGTGGGTTGCCATGGGGGGGTGTAGGTTCGTAGGTTTGTAGGTTTATAGGTTTGATGGGCCGTGAGATGATCAGACTACAGGCACGCGTGCCTGTCTTCCGGCCTCACTTCACCGCCACGCCCACCGGGCAGCTGACGCCGGTGCCGCCGAGACCGCAATAGCCTTGCGGGTTCTTCGCCAAATACTGCTGATGGTAGTCTTCGGCGAAGTAGAATCGCGGCGCCTCGGCGATCTCGGTCGTGATTTCGCCGTAACCCGCCTCGCTCAGGCGCTTCTGGTAGGCGTCACGCGAGGCCGAAGCGGCCTCCAGCTGTTCGTCCGAATAAGCGTAGATCGCCGAGCGGTATTGTGTGCCCACGTCATTGCCCTGTCGCATGCCCTGGGTCGGGTCGTGATTCTCCCAGAACAGCTTCAGGACCTTTTCATAACTGGTCTTCAGTGGATCGAAAACCACTCGGACCACCTCGGTGTGCCCGGTCTGACCGGTGCAAACCTCCTGGTATGTCGGGTTGGGTGTCTGTCCTCCCACATAGCCGACGGCGGTTGTGAAGATCCCGGGCGCCTCCCAGAACTTCTTCTCCGCTCCCCAAAAACAACCCATCCCGAACAAGGCCAGCTCCATCGTCTCCGGGTAGGGAGAAGAGAGGGGAGCGTCCAGGACGAAATGCCGCTCGGCCACCGGCATTCCCTGACGGCGACCGGGCAGAGCTTCTTCTTTCGACGGAAGATTCTGAGCTTTGTAGAACAACGGCATGCGAAGCTCCTTTGCTGCAGCCTATGATACCTCAACACCGCGATAAGTTTCGTGGGTTGAAAGCATTCCGATGGCCGATCGCCGCAGCTGATCCCGAATCCCGAGTTTCAAACTGAAAGTTCGCCGGCTCTGTAATAGACTAGGCAACTCGGATCCTGGAGACGCCTATGAAAAAACCACGGTCGCTCTTCTTCTGCATACTGCTTCCGGTTGCTTGCGCCTTTGCCCTCGGTCAACCGCACGCGGATCCGATCGCACTGCCAGGCGGAGCCCAACTCGTCGTCGGGGTCGGCGGCGAGGCGCCGGACCAATCCGGTCCCGCCGCGAAGATCCGCCGACTCTTGTTGAAGGAGTTCGGGCTGGACGACTCGGATGGGAGATTCCGCATCCTTGTGGACCCGGGTCCCGAGGAAATCGCTTCCCTTACTTTTGTCGGTCTGCTTGCTGATGACGAATCGAAACCCGACATCGTGGGCATCGCCCGCGGCGAGTTCGGCGACTCGACCGAGCGCTCGCTGCGACTCAGCGGAGAACTGACCAGTCAACGCGACTTTCAAGTGCTCACCGATTCCAAGGGCGAGGCCTTCTTCGGGGACGCCGACGCCGTGAAAAAAGTGCTGCAAGCCCACAAGGACGGATCAGGCTCGAAAGGTCCGATCTCGGAAGGGATTTCAGAGGTGGAGGAGGGGGCCGAGGCGTGGGCCGTCTACACGGGTGGATGGCTGAAAAGAGAATCCGAGGGACCGGCGGGCGGACCCGAGGGGCTGGGCACTTGGAGCCTCCAGGAAGCTCGTTCCGGCATGGAGTGGGCGAGCTTTTCAGCTTGGCAGGCCGACGACGGCCTGCGGCTCAAGCTGGTGGCCTTGCTGGGAACCACGGACGCGGCGAGGTTGCTGGAAGACGAACTGCGCACCTACCTGGAGTCCGCCCAGCGGATGCGCGGTTCGGATGATCTGAAGAAGGCTCTTCAAGAAGCTCGGGTCGAGCGCGACGCAAGCAGGCTGTTCCTCATCATGGCTCTGGGGGCGGAGGCCGCCGAACAACTGGCCGAAGGCGGGCGCAGCGGGGTCGTCTTTCGTCTAAACCTCCGTGACGACGATCGAGAGGACTGGCAGCGCATCAGCGACATCTACCGACACCTGGACCTGAAGCCGGGCAGCCGCGTTGCCGACATCGGCGCCGGACGGGGGTTCCTCTCCTTTCGCCTGGCGCGTGCCGTCGGTGACAAGGGCAGTGTGTGGGCGGTCGATATCGACAAGGACAGCCTGAAAACACTGCGCGAGCGGGCGGAGCGCTCCGGCTACAGTCAGGTCGAAGTGGTGGAAGGCAAGCCGGACTCGCCGGGCCTGCCCCGCGATTCCCTGGACGGGGTGGTGATCGTCAATGCCTATCACGAGATGGTGAAGTACCGGAAGATGCTCAAACAGATCCGCCGTTCCCTGGTTTCGGGAGGGCGGCTGGTCCTGATCGAGCCCTTCGATCCCGAACGGCGCGACGATCCGCGCCAAGACCAGGTCCGTCGACACGACATCGCGCCGGAACTGGTCGAGCAGGAGATCCGCCAAGCCGGATTCGAGCTGCTGACACGAGACGACGACTTCATCCTAAGGCCCATGCGCGAATCGCTGGTGGTGGCCCGCAAGCCTTGAATCGAGCCAACCCGCCTCGCCCTGCCCTGTTTCACGGGGCGATTCGGCCGGCGCGCTTCCGGAGGTGTGCGCAGCCGATCCGCAGGGCTACTTCTCTTCGATCCGTTTTCCCGAATAGACCCCGTTCGGCTGGCGAAAAGCGATCGACATGGTGCCGTCTTCGTCGATCTCGAACTTGACGCTGACCACCGAGACCCCTTTGAGATTGAATTCGTCGTCTCGGTCGGGTTCGAGGTCGTAGGTGGGTTGACCGGGCAAGGTCACCGTCAGGGTTTCTCCTCGCAGCGCCACCTTGGCTTGCTGCGGTCCCAGTTCGTAGGTGCCCTCGAAGCGGGCAAGGTAGACCGGGTCGCTGAGCCGGGCCTCCCCCTTGCGCTTGAAGACGATCGGATCGACGCTGGGTTCGAAGGGCCCCGACAGGTTGTCGATCTGACCCTTGAGATTGGTGGCGAACTGGATCCGAAAGTCTTCGAAGGTGCGATCGTCGGGGTTCTCCAGGCCGTTGAAGGTGTCGTAATGCCAGTGTTCCAAGGGAGTGCGGATGCCGTTGTAGACCATGCTCAGCTTTCCATCGGCGTGTTCGATACTCAGAGTCCCGTAACCAGGATGATGGTATTCGCCGGCGTAGGCTTCAATGGGGTGAGCCGTCCGGGTGTCGGGCACGCGGACCGTCTCCTTTTTCTTCTCGGCCTCTTTTTCGACTTCCAGGCCCTTCTGGTAGCGGTCGAAGGCCTCGGCGTGCCAGTTCTTTCCCTTGACGCCCAACACGCGGTCGGCCAGGTGATTGGTGATCAGCCCGGGGAGTGCCGAACCGTTCTGATTCGCCAGAACCACGATGCCCAGGTCGTCGTAGGGAAAGAACGTGACCAGGGCGCTGAAGCCGTCGATATTGCCGCCGTGGGCGACTCGATATTTTCCCTGATAGCTGGAGAGTCCCCAGCCCATCCCGTAGCCGGCGGGCAGAATCAGGTCCTCGGTGGGTAGACGAGCGACCGCCATTTGAGGGCTGATCAGGTCCTTGATCGTGTTCTCCTGGAGCAGCCTCTCGCCTCCGAATTCCCCTCGTTTCAGGAAGACTTGCAGCCAGCGGGTCATGTCGGCGACGCTGGAATTGATCGAGCCGGCCGGCCCCATCACTTCGATGTCACGAAACGACATTTTCTCGATCTCTTCGTCGTGAACCTGGTAGGGGAGCGCGAAGTCGGGGGCATTCTGGGAATCGTGGACCGAAAAATTGGTGTTCCTCATTCCCAGGGGTTCCAGGATGCGCTTGCGCACGGCCTCTTCCCAGGTGCTCTCGGTGAGTTGGCCCAATAGGTATCCGGCCATGGCGTACATGTTGTTGTTGTACTGAAAGACCTCGCGCAGGTCCTTGCTGGGCTGCAGGTAGCGCACGCGCTGCATCAGATCGCTGCGGCTGATCGACTGGTTGTTGTACCAGACCAGATCGTGGCGGGGCAGGCCGGAGCGGTGGGTGACGAGGTCGCGGGCAGTGATGCGCTGGGTGGCCGACTGGTCGTAGAGCTGCAAGCCGGGCAGATAATTGACGACGGGCTTGTCCCATTCCAACTTGCCTTCGTCGACCAAGGTGGCCAGGGCGAAGCAGGTGAAGGCCTTGGTGGCCGATCCAATGGCGAAAAGGGTGTTCTCCGTGACCGGAAGCCCCCCTTCCCGGTCGCGGTGACCGAAGCCTTTGAGCAAGACCGGATCGTCCCCGACGATGGCTCCCACGGCCACGCCCACGCCCTTCCACTCCTCCAGCATCTTCTCGACTTCGGTTTCGAAGCCTTGCAGGGCGCCGCGAGCGTCCTCCGCCGGGTCCGAGGTGGACTTCATCTCGAAGGGCATGGTTTGTCCGCCTTGAGTGAAGTCTCCCTTGATGGTCTTGCCGTCGTCGGACAGCTCACCCGCAAAGCTGGGGTCGCCGGGCACTCCGCTGATCTTGAAGCGGACCGCGGTTCCTTGCACCGCAACCTCGACCAGGGGGATGTCCTTGCCGCCCTGGGAGGGGATGTCGATGGTGGCCGACCAGGTTCCTCCATCGTTCTTGAAATGGGTTGTGTATTCGATTTTGTTGCCCGGTACCTCGATGGCGCCCTTCCAGTGACCCTCGATCGGTTCCAGATCGGCCATGGGGGCCGGCGAAGGAGCGTCCGAGGATTCCGTCTCACTCGAGGGCTCCGTCTGATCGGTGGCCTCCAGCTTGAAGGGAAAGGTTTGGCCTCCCTGGCTGAAATCGCCTTCGATGGCCGTTCCTTCTGCCGAGAGTGTGCCCGAGAAGGTGGGGTCTCCCGGAATTCCGCCGATCTTGAAACTCACGGAATTGCCGTCGACCGAGATGTCGGAGAGCGGAAGGCCCTTGGCGCCCTGTTGGGGGATGTCGATCGTCCCGTTCCAGTCGCCGCCGTCCTGCTTGAAATGAGTGCTGCAGTTCAACTGCCCCGACGGCAGTTGCACGGCGCCCGTCCAGCTGCCCTCGATGGAGCCGGCCAGAACGGGGAGAGTGGCCACGGCCACGAAGACTGCCGTGAGAAGAGAAACCCCGAAGAGCCGGGCCATGCGCGGTGTTTTCATGCGGTTACCTCCCTGCGAAAAAAATACTCTACGAATGCAGTCACAACGATGCCACTCCTACGCCGCCGCCGGGAGTCTATTCAAAGTTTTCTGGCTTTCGCGGATACTCGGCCTTCCCGGGCCGGGAAGCAGCGTTTTTCCGGGTGCGGGCAGGGCCGTCCGCCTTGCGGATGGTCGGAGAAGAAGTGCCGCCACCGGCGGGTGTCGCGTGTGCTCGGCGACTTTGCACACGTCGGGCCGAGCGCCCTACGAGACGACGCGCTGCGCCTCACCGCGCCACTGGGCGAAGCTCGGGTGCGGCGTCGATCAAGCGCGGCCAGAGGTTGAAGACATCCAGCTGCCTCCAGGGTAGACCGGCCCGGTTGGGAAGTCGACGCTCGTTGAGGTCGCTGGCGATCTCGGCAAGGGAACGGTCGTCGATGATGAGGTCGAGGATCCTCTGCAGGATCTCCTCCTCCTGCGGATTCGGCTCCAGGTGACGGCAGTCGGTAGCCACCTGGCGGCCGAAAGGAGGCTGCTCGAGCATCGCCGGTGCGACCTCTCCCTCGGCGGGCTTCTCCCACTCCAGCGCGACCAGACGCCAACCCGCTGAGAGTCGTTGCTGTACTGTGTCGATGGAAAGAGGCCCTTGTAACGGTTCACGTACACGATTTGACTGCGCCATAGAAAGTCCTCCAGTTCCGGCGGCCCGTGCTCTGTCCATCCACGGGCGTTGTGGAAAAGCAGTGAAAAACCCTCCGTCGAAATCGACCCCGCCGAGGATCGGTTTGAATTGCCCAATCCGTGTGCAGGGCGGTAGCCTATTCGGTTTGGTGGGAAAGAAGCCACCCGGCGATCTCTTCCCACTCCCGGTCCAGGTCTTTCGAGACTGGGGGTCGACCGGCCCGTCGGTACCAATAGCCGGCGTTTCCGATATCACCCTCCCGTCGGTGCAGGTAGGCGTGCACCCACGAGGCCTCGGGCGTGGGGATGTCCTGCGCGATGTTGTGGGCCTTCTCCCAATCTCCCTTACGTTCGTGCCACATGGCGTCCAGCAGCGGAGATTGCAGTTGGGGTGGCTCGGGAGCGGTGACGGAATCTTTGAATTCCTGCAGAGTCATGGATTTCGCTCGGCTTCTCCATGTTAGGCTCTCCGGCGGAACGCGTCTAGTCCGGTTCGAACCGCGTCGGCAGCATGCCGAAGAAAACGCAATCCGAGATCGATCGGAGACGCCGAGCCGGTTAGAATTCGCCACGTGGCAGGCAACACCGCATTCCAGGAAGCTCGTCGTTTTCTTCTCGATCAGCGCCGGGACTACGCGGCGGCCCGGGCCGGTTTTCGATGGCCCCGCCTGGACGAATTCAACTGGGCGCTGGATTGGTTCGACGAGTTCGCCCGGGGAAACACGAGCCTGGCTCTGTGGGCGTTGGACGAGCGGGGTCGGGAAGAGAAGCGCAGCTTCGCTGAGATCGCGTCGCGGTCCGATCGCATGGCCAACTTCCTGCGGGGCCGGGGAGTCGCCCGCGGGGATCGAGTTCTACTGATGCTCGCCAATCTCCCGGAGCTCTGGGAAGTGCTGCTGGCCTGCATCAAATTGGGAGTTGTCGTGGTTCCGACGACGGTGCTTGCCGGCCCGGCGGAAATCCAGGACCGGGTGGAGCGCGGCAAGGTCGATCACGTGGTGGCGGGAAGCGAGCAGGCCCGCCGCTTTCCTTCCGGGCTGCTCCCCTCGGGGATGCGAATGGCGGTGGGAGAGGCCGTGGCGGGATGGCTGGACGGCGCCCAGGCCGAGCAGGCGCCGACCGATTTCCAGCCCGACGGCCCGACTCGGGCCTCCGACCCATTGCTGCTCTACTTCACCTCGGGCACCACCGCCAAGCCGAAACTGGTTCTGCACACCCACGAGAGTTACCCCGTGGGTCACCTCTCGACGATCTACTGGCTGGGCCTGCAGCCCGGTGACCTCCATCTCAACGTCAGTTCTCCGGGCTGGGCCAAGCACGCCTGGAGCAGTTTCTTCGCGCCTTGGACGGCGGGCGCGGCGGTCTTCGTCCATCAATACGAGCGCTTCACGGCGCGGGGGCTTCTGGAGGTGCTCTCCGAAAAGGGGATCACCACTCTTTGCGCGCCGCCCACGGTCTGGCGAATGTTGATCCAGGAGGATCTCGAGCGATACCCGCTGCGGCTTCGCGAGGCGGTCAGCGCCGGCG
>JBFGHF010000169.1:0-7669 GCA_041578355.1 Acidobacteriota bacterium | reverse complement strand
TCGACTACGTGCACAAGGTGCTGGCGGAAGAGGATGTCGAGATTTTTTTCCACAAGGCCGCGGTCAAGCCGGGAAAGCCCCTCATTGTCGGCCGCCGAGGCCAGCAGATGGTGTTCGGCTTGCCGGGCAATCCGGTCTCGGCCTTTGTGACCTTCGAAGTGTTCGCCAAACCCGCGATCCGCAAATGGATGGGCTTTTCCCAGGCCGGGCCCGTCACCGTTTCGGCCGGTCTGCGCCAAGCGGTGAGCCAGAAACCGGGCCGACTTTTCTTCAAGCCTGCCCGCACGACAACCGCGAGCCAAGGACTGATGGTCGACCCTGTGGAGACGAAGGGTTCGGCCGACCTGGTGGCCTTCTCACGGGCCAACTCGCTGCTCCTGCTCCCGGCCGACCGCAGCAGACTGGTAGCGGGCTCGACGGTGGAAGTGCTCCTGTTGGGCGAGCCTTGTAAGGACAGCTCCCGTTCCTAGAGCGGCCTGCTTCGACGTCTGCGTTCTCAAGAGGGGTGTTGCCCAGAATAGGAGTCGGAGTGAAGGTTGCCATCTCGCCATAACTCGTTGTTCGCCGGCTCGCGCCGGAGGCGCTGCCAGCCTGTAGCCAGTTGGGTTTGCGAGGCAGTGCGCACCACCCGGTTCTCGTTTTTTCTCGGATTTGAGGCAGGCTCCGGAGGGGTGTCGATAGTGGTGAGATCTTCCCTGGACGGCCCGCAAGGCCGCGCTTCCCTCGAACGAGCCCTTATCCGCGTTCGCTGCCCGTTTCTTCAGAGCAGAACGACATCCATTTCTCCCTCGTTCTTGGACGAGGGCGGCTCTCCGGTTTCCTTCAATCGCCTGGGTCGTCCCTTCCGCGATGCCGCGCCCGAAGTCCGGCTGCGGAGAGGTTCTCCGGCGAGAAAGCGCTGGATGGTATGGACCTCGCCGCCGAAGTAGGCGTCGGCGAACTGCCCCAGCAGGTGACGCAGAACCGCGTCCCGATCGACTGCGGGACGGTAATGGTAGGCTTTACCCTTCTTCACGCGCGACAAGCTCCCTTTGCGGGCCAGTTTGTCAAGCAGTGTCATCACCGTCGTATAGGCGGGCCGACGGCCGTTGTCGAGAGCTTCCCGCACCTGACTCACTGTGAGTGACGCGGAAGTTTCCCACAGGATTTCCACAAGTTGGAATTCCGCAGGAGTGATCTGCCTCGGATCGCTCACGAGCTCAGTATAGAGGCGGGGTCCGACCATCAATCGCGGGCGTGGAGCGCAGACCAGACGGGAACTGGGTAGGGTGGCCGGTTAACTGCTGGACGGGTGGTGAGGATCAGTCGGAATTGAGACTCTTGCGGAGTTCTTCTTCCTCGGTCCGGACCTCGTCTTCCCAGGTCCGCTTGAGCTCGTTGGTGGCGCGTTTGAACTCGCCGATGCCTTTGCCCAGTGAACGGCCCAACTCGGGTAGTTTCCGCGGTCCGAAGACCAGCAGAGCAATCACGAAAATTACGATCAGCTCGGGAAATCCCAGATTGAACACTTTTTCGTCCTCTGATCTCGTAGTCTAGGAGAATCGGCCTTTCGAGTCAACCGATTCCTCCCGATTGCAAAAGGCCGATTCAATCCGTTTTGCCGAGGAAATGCTATACTCGGTCGCGAATTGCCGTGGGGTGATCGAATGCGAATTAAACTCTCCTCCCTCATTCTTCTAACGATCGCAACGACTGCGTTGCTGGGAGGCTTGCTGGGACACCGTGTCAGCGGTTCTACCAAGCCCGACCGCTCGGAGTTGGAACCGCTTCTGGGGACCTTCACCGAGGCTCTGGCTCTGGTGCAGTCCAAGTTTGCCCGCGAAGTCGACAGCAAAGAACTGGTCGAGAGCGCCATCCAAGGGATGTTGCGGACTCTCGACCCCCACAGCTCCTTCTTTGCGACCGCCGACTACAGCCGCCTGCAGGAGGAGCAACAGGGGAAATACTACGGCCTGGGCATCACGATCCGGGCGGAGACGCCCGGCAGTGGCAGAGTGGTGGTCGTCGAACCTCCGGCGCCCGGCACTCCCGCCTACAAGGTGGGTCTTCAGGCGGGAGATGTCATCGCCCGCATCGAGGGCGAACCGATCGAGGAGTGGGACATCAACGAGCGGGTGATCCCCAATTTGAAGGGGCCCAAGGGGACCGTTGTCAACATCAGCGTGGAACGGCCCGGCGAAGCCGAACCGCTCGCCTTCACCATCGAGCGCGACGAGATCCCGCTTTACACCATTAAGTTCGCATTCGAACTCAAGCCGAGGGTCGGCTACATCCGTCTCGACAAGTTTTCCGAGACCACTGGCGGAGAACTCA
Organism: Acidobacteriota bacterium; assembly: GCA_041578355.1. Taxonomy (GTDB): domain Bacteria; phylum Acidobacteriota; class UBA6911; order RPQK01; family JANQFM01; genus JBFGHF01. The sequence continues at coordinate 5,356 of JBFGHF010000169.1, read as the reverse complement.
ACGACGCCCTCGAGAAGCTCGACGAGTCTAGCCTCGAAGGCTTGGTGCTGGATCTTCGCGACAACCCCGGGGGATCGCTTTCGGCGGCTATCGCCGTTTCCGAACGTTTCCTCGAACGGGGTGAACTGGTGGTCAGCTCTCGCTCCCGGGGAGGTGTCCCCGATCGCGAGTTCGCCACCCGGTGGGGCAGCAAGTACTCCTACCCCATGGTGGTTCTGATCAACCGCAACAGCGCCAGCGCCAGCGAAATCGTGGCCGGGGCCCTGCAGGACCACGACCGGGCGCTGATTCTGGGTGAGACCAGCTTCGGCAAGGCGTTGGTTCAAACCATCTACCCCCTGGACGGGAACCGTGGTTTGGCCCTGACGACGGGAAAGTACTACACGCCCAGCGACCGTCTGATTCAACGCGATTACTCGGAGGGTTCCTACGATTACTTCTACGCCCGCAATCGCGCTGCTTCACGCGACGAGTCGAGGAGCCACTTGACCGACGCCGGCCGTCCGGTCTACGGGGGTGGAGGGATCATGCCCGACGTCGACGTCGAGCAGACCACCTACCCGGCTTTGTTCCGCCAGATCGCCCGCCGAAATCTGTTCTTCCAGTTCATCGCCAAGCTGACGGGCGGTGAGCTGCAGTCGGACATCAGCTTCGACGATCTAATCGGGGCGGGCCGGGATCTGAATGAAGAGACCCGCAAGGCGGTAATGGACCGGATCCAGGTCTCCGACCAAACCCTCGATCTCTTCCAGCAATTCCTGCGCGAGCAGGAACCTCCGATCAAATTCGAGCCGGAGTCGTTTGAAGAGAGTCGGCGATTCATCAAGAACCGGCTCGTTCAAGAGATCTTCCTCAAGTTGTTGGGCGAACAGGAACATCACAAAGTGGCCCTCGAGTTGGACGATCAGGTCCAGAAAGCACTCGAATTGTTGCCCCGGGCCGGAGAACTGCTTCGGGGACCGGCTCGCCAGGACTGATTCGGCAGCCCTTAACTGCGCCCAAAGCCGCGGGAGGGTCTTTGCAGGCGAAGATAAGCATTTGGATCGGCTGCCTCCTTCTACTGGCAGCATGCGCCCAGCGCAAAGAAATCGCCACACCTCCCGACTCCGCTCCTCCGGTCGAAGTTCCTTCCGCCGAGACTCCTGTTGTCGAAGCCCGGGCCGACCTTCCCTCGGCTGAGTTCGATCCCGCTCCCAGCCCGGCGCCACCGGATCCGGTGGAGGAGGTTTTGAGGCACGCCCGACTTGAACTGGAACATGGTGAAGAGCTCCTCGCTGAAGGATTTCAAGAGGCGGCCCGCAGCCACTTCAGCGGTGCACTCCAGGCACTGGCGGAATCCGACTATGAATTCGCCTCCCATCCGCGCGTCGAGGAGGCTTACTATGACTGGTTGGGGCGCATCCAAGCCTATGAGTTCGCTCTGTTGGCCAACCCGGTCGACTTGCAGTTTCCGGTTTTCGAGCTCTCTCCACGGGACGAGATCCTCCAGCTCAACCTCTTCAAACTGGCGGTCGACCCCGAGTTGGCGAAACGGCTGGCGCCCGGCGTCGTCGAGGCGCGTTACGGCATCCCCGTACAGATCAACGAATCCGTCCTCAAGTTTTTGGACTACTACCAGCATCGGGGTCGCGAGATAACGGAAAGAGGATTGCAGCGGATCGGCCGATACCTTCCCCTCTTTCAGAGAATCTTTGCAGAGGTGGGAGTACCTGAAGACCTCATTTACCTGGCCCATGTGGAGAGTCTTTTCAATCCCTTCGCTCGGTCGAGGGCGCGCGCCGTAGGCGTCTGGCAGTTCATGCAAGGTACCGGGCGAACCTATGGCCTGAAGGTCGATTGGTGGGTCGACGAACGGCGCAATGTCGCCAAGTCCACGCGGGCCGCCGCTCGTCATCTTCGAGATCTCTACGAGCGGTTCGGGGACTGGTACCTGGTCCTCGCCGCTTACAACGGCGGACCCAATCGAGTGGCGCGCATACTGCGACAGCACGGTCAGATCGATTTGTGGACGATGGTCCGCAAGCGGCTTTTGCCCCGCGAAACCCGCAACTACGTCCCTTCGGTCCTGGCTGCGATTCTGATCTACAGTCAACCCGAGCAGTACGGATTCCAGGTCGAGCCGCACACACCGATCGCCGCAGCTGAAGTGCGTCTCGATTTCCAGGTGGATTTGAGGGTCGTGGCGGAGCTGATCGACGAGTCTCCCGAGGTTCTCTTGGCTCTCAATCCGGAACTGAGGCGAGCCGTGACTCCCTTCGATTCGAAGGGATACCTCCTGCGTGTTCCCGAGGGGAAGGCTCAGATCGTGGCCGCGGGTCTGCGGGAGCTTCCACCCGAGAAGCGAATTCGCGTCCAGCACCACCGAGTAGGACAAGGCCAGACGCTCTCCCAGATTGCAAGGCGCTACGGCACCTCCGTCACGGCCATCGCCCAGGCGAACCGCATCCGCCATGTGCATCGGCTTCGCTTGGGTCAGGACCTGATCATACCGGTGGGACCGCCGCGGCCCGTGCGCCGGGCCAGAACCGATGACGGCTCCCCCACGCATACGGTGCTCGAGGGCGAGTCGCTCTGGTCGATTGCCCGTCGCTACGGGCTGACCGTGAGTCAGCTTCGAAATTGGAACGGACTCAGCCGGCGTGGGTTCATCTACCCCGGGCAGAGTTTGAAGATCCAGCGTTCCGAAGCCAGTTCGAACCGATAGATTGGAGACCCCCGGCCGGAGTCGACCGCCTCTTCCCGCCCAGCGTTCCCGGACCGACTCGAATCGCCCGGCGTTTCGCAGGCTCAGGCTAGCCCTGGTTCCAAACGAAGGCGTGGAAGGGCTTGCACCGTTCGAATCCCAGTCTCCTGTAGAGTCGAAAAGCGCCTTGGTTGGCGTCCGAGACCGACAGAGCGACTCGCTGCAAACCCAGCTCGGACGCCTTCTGAAAGTAAGCGTTCAGAAGGCTGCTCCCCAGGCCTTTACCCTGCGCAGAACGCTTCACGCTCACCTGGGGAATCATGCCGGTTTGAGGGCTGATCACCGAAGTCAGAAGCACGCCCAGCACATGGCCTTCGGAATCGACGGCGAGTAGGCTTCCCGCAGTCGAGAATTGGCCACAGCCCGGGCTGTGAATCAAGTTGTTCAAGAAACGCAGACAGCCGCGCAGAGACTGATAGTCGTAGCAGAGGGCGTAATCCACCGAATTCCTATAGCTGTCGTAGATCACTTCGGCCGCCTGGTTCAAATAGGCCGGTGTCCAGGGGATCAGGCCGACGGAGTGCTTTCGCCGGTCCGGCGGCCGCGCCCGCTGCAGGTGGCGGATCAGGAAGTGGCGCTCGATGGCCTGAAAGCCATGACTTTGGAAAAGCCCTTTGGGATCGAAGTTGAAGGGGAAAATCTGCGACTCGATCCGTTTCACCGTGCCGTTTGAACGAAGGGCCTTGAGCGTCTCGGCCAAGAGCAGCAGGTAGGCTTCCCGGCTGGCGAAGCGCTTTTCGACGAAAAGGCAGCCGATGTAACCGATCTCGCGGTCTTGTACGTGGTAGCTGTAGCCGACGATGTCGCCCTCTTCCGTTCGCAGGGCGTGTCCAGGCAGGCTATGCATGTCCAGATAGCGTCGGATCAGCGAAGAAGCTGTGCTGTAGTCCCAGAAAAGCTGCTCGTCCCAGCACTGTACTTCCTCTTTCAGCACGGATACCAGGTTGTCGGCGCTGACCTCGTGCAAGGGCGCCACAAGCATCGACGTATTCTAGCATGCTGATCGGCGAACGGCCTTGCCCGACTCACCGGACGAGCCGGGAGGGAGAGCGGTGGGTCCGGGTCCCTCGAGGAGTGGGCAAAAAGCAGTCAGCGCGGATGATGGCGGCGTCTCAGCAGAAGGCTGGGGACCGGGCGAGGGGTTGGTGCGGTTGCCCCGCTTTTCGAAGGGGACCTATAATCTAGGGATGAAAGTACAGATCCAAGCGCGAAAAACCGTGCTCTCGCGTCACTTGCGGAGTCTCATCGACCGGAAGGCAGCCAAGCTGCAAAAGATGCTACCCACCTTCCGGGAACACGATCTCGATCTTCACCTTCACCTTGAACAGTTGTCCAAGGGCAAGCAACATCATACGGTTCTGGTGCTCACCATGCCTCAAACTGCCATCCGAGTTGAAGAGATCGAAGCCAATCCGGCCACCAGTGTGGTTCGAGCTTTCGACGAGCTGTTGCGCCGGGTCAAGAAGTTCAAGAGCAGGCTCAATCGCGAGAAGTACTGGCAACGCCACGTGACGCCGACGCCTGGAGTCACCTCACCGGCCAATCTGGGTGAGCTGGAAGAGGCGATCAACAACAACCTGGACAAGATCGAGAACTACATTCGTCGAGAGGTTTATCATCTCAACGTACAGCAGCGCATCCCCTATGGAATCATCCAGCCGCACGCGGTCGTCGACCAGGTCTTTCTGGAAGTGAGCAGGCGCATCCAGATCCGTCCCGAGCAGACTCCTTTCGACCAATGGATGTTCGCGGTGGCTCGAGAGGTTCTGCAAGAGAACATCGCCGAGGCCGAGGCCACGCGGGACCAGCCCCATGTCGAGGAAACGGTCACCGAGCCAGGCGGCGAAAACGACCGCCTCAACTTTTACCAGCCCGACGAATCCCTGCGGCTCGAGGATCTCCTCAAGGACAATCACTCGGATTCTCCCGAGGAACTATTGCAGCGAGAAGAGACCGAAGAGCAGATCCAGAAGGCGATCGCCGAACTCCCCTCCCCCATCCGCGAATCGTTTGTTCTCTTCGCTCTGGAGGGATTTAACTCGGACGAAGTGGCGATGATCACGGGGAAGAAGCCTGACGAGGTCCGCAGCGACGTCGACCAGGCCAGGAGTTACCTGCGCCAGAGCGTTCCAGGTTAGGGGAGACGACCAAGAAAACCGATCTCCGAACAACCAGGGTGCCCGCAAGAAAGAAGTGTGGGAAGAAATGAAAATCGCAAACCGGCTCTCAATGATCACCGAATCGTCCACCATCGCAGTGATGGAAGAAGCTCAGCGCCTTCGCCGTCAAGGCATCGACGTGATCGATCTGGGGCCGGGAGAGCCTGATTTCGGTACCCCGGAGCCGATCTGTCGGGCTGCCGTCGAGGCCATCGAAAGCGGATTCACGAAGTACACTTCGGCGGGCGGAACTTTGGAATTGCGACGGGCCATCGCGGAGAGATTCAACCGTCATTGGAATTCCGACTTCAGCGAAGCCAATGTGGTCGTTTGCTGCGGGGCCAAGCATGCCATCTACAACGTGGTGACGGCATGTTTCGAGGCGGGTGATGAGGTCATCATTCCGGCTCCCTACTGGGTGACTTTCCCCGAAGTCGTCAAGATGGCGGAGGCC
>JBFGHF010000168.1:0-7671 GCA_041578355.1 Acidobacteriota bacterium | reverse complement strand
GGGGTCGGCCGTGGCGGCACGGGAAGCCGGCGTCTTCGACCGCGGCCGCTTCACTGTTGGGACAGCCGACGAGGATACCCGCCGCATCCGTTTTCGGTATCAACAGGAGGGATTCCTCGACGCCGAGGCGGGCTACAGGGTCGAGCCGGGTCCCCGAGGCTTGACGCTGACCTACCGGATTCAGGAGGGGCCCCTCTACAGGGTTCGCGGGCTCGAGATCTTGGGGAACCGCGCGATCGGCGACCAAGAGCTGCTGGCGGAAATCCAAAGTCAGCCGGGAACTCCCTTTTCGGCGCTTCGAGTGGCCCAGGACCGGGCGGACGTCATCGCCACCTACGAGAACCTGGGCTTCCGCCAGGTCGACTTCCATTCCGAAGTCACCCCGGACGAGCAGGCCCAGGTGAGCATCGTCTATTACATCAACGAGGGACCGATCTCCTCCGTCGACCAGGTCGTTCTCACCGGCAACACACGAACCCAGAACGACGTGATCCGCAAGGAAATCCGCATCGAGGCGGGCGAGCCACTCTCCTTGAGCCGGGTATTGGCCACCGAGGCCAATCTCTACAACCTGGGCGTCTTCAGCCGAGTCGAGATCGACGAAGAACCTTCGCATATCGAGTCCCAAAGCAAGAACCTGATCCTCAAGCTGGATGAGGCCAAGAAGTACACTTTGCTCTACGGCATCGGTTTCAGCTCGTTCGAGGGTCCGCGCGGGACGCTCGGCATCACCGACAACAACTTCCTGGGTGCGGCTCGTTCGCTGTCACTCAGCATGCGCGCCGGTTCGCGACGACAGCGCGCCAACCTGTCCTATACGATCCCCCGTTTACTGGGGCGTCAGTTGCCCACCCTGCTTTCGATCGGCGTCGACAATGAAGAGGCCAGCAGCGCGCTGACCCTGGGTGACCGAAGAGCCATCCGCAGGCGCCCCTTCGATGCTTTCCGGATCACCGGCACGGCCCAAACCGAGAGAAGGTTGAGTCGGCGCGAATCCCTCTTCTTCCGCTACCAGTTCGAGCGGGTGGAGCTCGACGTGCCGTCGAACCTGGCTGTTCCTTTGGAGTTTTTCCGCGAAGAGGAACGGTTGCGTCTCTCCAGGGTCTCGGCGTCCTACCTCAACGATTCCCGCGACGACAACGCCGATCCCAGACGCGGTTTCTTTCTCAGCGCGGATGTCATGGCCGCACCTCGTTTTCTCGGGTCTCAGGCGGAATTGGTCCGCTTCTTCTTCCAGGGGCAGTACTATCGGCCCGTCGCAGGCAGGCTGGTTTGGGCCTCGGCCTTCCGCCTCGGTTTGGTCACTCCCTTCGGACGATCGAACAGCGTGCCGATCAGTCAGCGCTTCTTTTCCGGAGGCTCGGCCAGTCTGCGCGGCTTGCCCCAGGACTTGGCCGGCCCGCTTTTGAGAGACCCCAAGACCGGCGAGATCATTCTGGTGAACAACCAGGGCGAACCCGATCCCGACGGTCGACCCGTCCCCCTGGGCGGAAACGGGCTGATCATTTTCAACACCGAGCTGCGTTTTCCCATCTTCGGCTTTCTCAACGGCGCTCTCTTCTACGATGTAGGCAACGTGCTCACCCGGCTCAAGGACCTGGGGAAGACCCAGATGAGCAATGCGCTCGGCCTGGGACTCCACATCCGCACTCCCATCGGTCCGATCCGCTTCGATGTGGGATACAATCCTTCGCCTCCTCCCGTCCCCGGCTTCCGGCAGTGGAACTTCCATTTCACTCTCGGGCACCCGTTTTGAGCTTCGCGATGCCGATCCCGATTCCGAACCCGAGCGGCCGGCGCAATTGAGCGGCTCCGGGCAAATCGCCGACGGCCCGCTCGGGATCGGGACTCGGGTCTCGGGATCGGGTCTCGGAGCTTTCCGATCCCGCCGGGGCGTTATACTCAATGGGATGAGGCTGCCGCTGCTTCTCATCACGCTCTGCCTCGCGTCCTGGGCTGGGCCGGCATCGGCTCAGAGCGAGGTCGGAGACCGCTTGGCCGCGGCGGTCAACGGCCAGGCGATCACCTTGTCCGATATACGCTGGCTCCTCAATTACCGTGGCATCCCCGTCCCCGAGGCAGACGAGGCGAGGCAGCGGCTCTACCTCCAGGTCCTCGACCAGGTCATCGACCAGAAGCTGATCGCCGCCGAGGCGCTGCAGACTCCCGGCATTCGAGTCACCGCGCAAGACATTGAAGAGAGGCTCGAGGCCTACAAGGCTCAGTTCGCCGGCGAAGCCGAATTCGAACAGCGCCTGGCCGAAATGGAGATGTCCTCGAGCGACCTTCAAGACCTCATCCATCGGCAATTGGCGGTGCTCGCTTTCGTCAAGATCCGCTTCGAGCCCTTCATCATTGTCCTTCCCGATCAAATCGAGCGCTATTTTCGCGAGGAGCTGCTCCCTCAGCTGCAGATCAGCGGAGCTCCGACACCCCAGCTTTTCGAATTCGAAGAGCAGATTCGTCAGATTCTGACCGTGGAACGAACCAACCAGGAGATCGACCGTTGGGTGAGCAATGCCCGCTCCAACGCCGACGTCCGCGTCTTGCTGTTTCGCGAGCCCGGACTGAGCCCCAACCTGCCCGAGAGTCTTCAGACCCGTCCCCCGCTGCAGCCGGTCCCCCCGCCCAAGCCTCCTCGAAGCTGAGAACGGTGGTCTTTGTGGCCGCCGCCGGTGTCCGCAGAAGCAACCACCAAAGTCCGGTCGGACAACCCTCTTTGACTTCTACCGGGTCAGATCTCGCGCCTCGAATCCACGATCACGGTTACAGGACCGTCGTTGACGAGAGAAACCTCCATCATGGCCTGAAACCTGCCCGCCTCGACCGCGACCTCCGACTCGCGCAATGAGCTCAGAAGTGTTTGGTAGAGTGCTTCGGCTTCCCCACCCGGTGAAGCTCTCGAATAGCTGGGCCGGTTGCCTTTCCGGCAGTCTCCGAAGAGTGTGAATTGCGAGACCAGCAGCAGGGAGCCTCCCACGTCCCGGACCGAGAGGTTCATTTTGCCCGCGGCATCGCTGAAGAGGCGCAGGTTGAGGATCTTCTTGCTCAGGAAGGCGACGTCTTTGTCGTCGTCCCCGGACTCGACTGCGGCCAGCACGAGCAGTCCCTTCCCGATCGCGCCCACAACCTCGCCCTCTGCACTGACTCGGGCTCGGGAGACTCGCTGAATGACGGCGCGCATCAATGGACGTAGCGCTCGAGACCCGCTCCCCACCTTTCGTGGAGAATCCTCTCGAAGCGCGGCAACAGGAGCAGGTCGAATGTGCGCTGCTTTCCCGGAAAGAGCGTGAGTACGGCCTTTTCGGTGCCTTTCACCATGCGGCGGGCCTCCTCCAGACTCATCGTCGAGTCTTGACAGAGCGCGCTCGTCGTCAAATCCACCAGAAGGCGCATCCGGCGGATCCTTTTGCCTTCCTCTTCGATGAGCCGCTGGCGTTCCGATTGGTCAGGCATGGAACTAATCTAACAGCCGTGAGGCGAAGGCACCACTGTTTCACCTTTTGTCCACTTTTTTCGCTTGACTTTCACCTTTGCTTCACCGATACTGGGTGGCGTTCCGGAGGGCGAGGGGCCCGGCGAAAGGTTCAAGCGATGCCGTTGACTCGAAGGCAACAAGAGATTTTGGTGTTTCTCAAGGGTTATCTGGACGAGCATGGCTACTCCCCCAGCCTCGAAGAAATCGCCCGCCACTTTCAAATCGCCTCGCTCAACGGAGTTTACAAGCACTTGCGGGCTTTGGAAGCTCGCGGGTTCATCCGCAGACTGAGCAACCAGGCCCGCTCCATCCAAGTGCTCGATCCCGAGGCCCATGGCGGCCCGCAGCTGCCCCTGCTTGGAGAAGTGGCCGCCGGAGAGCCGATCGAGGCGGTCACCGACGGGGAATTGGTGGCCGTGCCCGACAGTTTCCTGACCCGCAACAACAACTACGTGCTTCGCGTTCGAGGCGATTCGATGATCGACGAGCACATCCAGGACGGCGACCTGATCGTGGTCGAAGCACGCGAGCAGGTCCACAACGGCGAAATGGTCGTGGCCCTGCTGGACGAAGAGAACGTGACTCTCAAGAAGTATTTCCGGGAAGGTCCCACCATACGGCTTCAACCGGCCAACCCGAGGTTCGAGCCCATCCGAGTTCCAGAGCAGCGGGTCCGCGTGCAGGGAATCGTGGTGGGTGTGATGCGGAGGTATTGATGTTCCAAGCCACACCTGAAGCTGCTAGAGAAAGAAACCGAAGGGCGCCCCTGGTGCGCCTCAACCGCTGGCACATCGGCCGCAGCGGGGCGGCCTTCAAACCCAAGCGGGCGGAGTCCCAGCATCCAACCGCCAGCCGCGGCGCGGCCTCGAACGACCGAGACCGGCCCTATCGCGTCGAAGTCGGCGGCAAGATCTTCGAAGGAAGCGACACCCGCGCCCTGCTGCGTCTGGCTGTCAAAGCGCGCCGCGCCCAACGATCCGGGCGATGACCGGCATCGGGCTTCCCGAACCCCTGCAGTTCCTGCAATTCGGTCCTGAGCAGCCTCTGACGGAGCCGCGTTCGCGAGAACGCGGACAAGAAGACTGCGACGGGGATTTGTCTTGGTTCTCACGAACCAAGCTCTGTCAGGGGGCGGCGGCTCCGCAAGCTGCGGGGGAGCGATTCTGACGGAGCCGCGTCCGTGTTTTTCGACACCCTCGCGAGAACGCGGACAGGTAATGGGCTAATTTGTGTGGGATGGACCTTCGCCCATGCCTGAAGTGCAGACAAGGCTATAGCCCGGGGTGGAGCGCCGGCGGAACCCCGGGGTGGGATTCCGCAAGCTGAAGTGGAACCCGCAAGGCGTGAAAGACTCGCTCTCGATCTCGCTCTCGGTCTTGAAACCGCGGCCGATACGCGTCCCCCGTCAGCGGGGCGGGGCCGCCAACCGAAGCCAACCCTACATCCTGATCCCGCGGCCTCCCGTCCGGATCCTTCTCTTCGGCGCTTCGAGTTCCACTTCGACCGTTTCAGTCTGTTTGTTTCTGACGATCGTCAGTGTCTGGCCGTCAGCTTTCAGCTTCGAAGACAACTCCTGCACGGTTGCGATTTCCGAGTCGCCGACCTTGATGATGACGTCGCCTGCTCGAAGCCCCGCTTTCTCCGCGGGAGAATCCTCCAGCACCTCCATGATCAAGACGCCTTCGCCCTTTGCAACGCCCAGAAACTCGGCCATCTGCTCGGTCAGCGGCTCTCCGCGGATGCCCAATTGCGGTCGACCGCTCAAAACGAACAGAGGCGAGCCTTCTCCAAACCAGTGCAGTTCGGGTGATCGGAACTGGTGACGGAAGCGCTCCGGATCAAATGTCAACTCGGGGACGTCGAACTGCTGGGCGCGAGGCGCCCTCAACTTCGATCCGCCCACTTCGACTTCGACGGACTGGGTTGCCCCGCCTCGCACCAACCGGACCTCGGCGCGGCGACCGGGCGGCGTGTCGGAAACCAGACGCTGAAATTGGCGGACGCTCAAGACGTCGATGCCGCTGAAGGCGACGATCACGTCACCGCTCTGAATGCCCGCCTCTTCCGCGGGACTGCCCTCGACGACTTCTTCGATGTAGACTCCGCGCTCGCGGCCCAGGCCCAAATCGCTCACGTCGTCGGGACCGACGTCGCGCAGGTGGACGCCCAGATAGCCGCCGCCCCCGAGCCCGAAGCTCTCAAAAGCATACTGAACCTGGCTGGGCGATCCGGCCCAGGCGGCGCTCGAAATCAATCCGACTAGCAAAACGACCATCGTGCTGCGTTTCATTTTCCAAGCCCTCCTTTATGCCCTTTCACGCTTTGGGGCGGATGCCGGTTCCGAAAAAAAAAGCGAGAAGCCCCGAGCGGCGACTCCGAAACGGCGAACAAGGAGAGTCCCACCGTATTTCCATTCTGGACTCGGCACCGTTCGACAGTGAGCGTGTTTCGGTTTCCCCATTCCTCTTTGCGGGTTCATTTGTGCTAAGGTGATACGCTTCGCGACGAGGGTCTTCGATGGCTGAGTTCCGGCAATTTTGCAACTTTTTAACTTGACCTCCTATCCCTGATAGTGACAGCACAGAGCGAGAGAAAAAGGAGTGCACAAAATCGGATTTCCCCGGAGCGGCTGGAGCGGCTGGTCGCATCGGTGAAAGATGGCGATGTCGAGGCTTTTCGCCAAATCTACGACTTTTACGGTGGGAAGATCGTCCAGTATATCTACCGGATGACAGGTTCCCGGCCCGAGGCCGAGGACCTGACCCAGGACACATTCGTCCAAGCCTACCGCAAAATTGGCAGCCTGAAAGACAACCGGAAGTTCCAGAGTTGGCTCTATCGCATCGCCCAGAACAACGTTTATCAGAAGTATCGGGGTAAGCAGCCCCACTTTGAATCGATCAACGACGAGGAAGGCCAGGAACTGGCTGATTTTCAGAAGTTGGCGACGCCGATGAAGAGTCCCGAGGCCGGAGTGCTGTCCGGCGAGTTGCAGGAAGTCATTCAAAAAGCGATCGCAGAACTGCCCGAGAAGTATCGCAAGGTTTTCGTACTCTCGGCGCTCCACCGTTTGAGCTACCAAGAAATCAGCGAAATTGCGGACCGGTCGCTGGCCGCGGTGAAGTCCGACATTCACCGGGCCCGCGTGGCTGTGCGCGACAAAATCAAAGAGTATCTGGGCGAGAACTATGGAATGTCGAACCTGTTTTGAATCGTTGACTGCATTCATCGACGGCGAGGTGGCTCGCTCGGATGCGGATGCCATCCAGCAGCACCTCGACGCCTGTCCGGGTTGCCTGGAGCAATACGAATCCCTGCACTACGCCACCCGTTTGCTCGACTCGCTGCCCGAGCCCTACCTGGCGGCGCCGTCATTCGGCCCAATCGAAAGTCGACTGCCGCGGGCCGGCTCCCGGTTCTTCGACTGGGGTGGCTTTCTCGTTCCCCGTTGGGTTCCGGCCGGAGCCCTGGCGACCCTGCTGCTGTTTTTCTCGGTGCCGTTCTACTGGACTACGTCTTCGGAACGGGACGAGATGGAAAGGATGTTCACCGCCTTCGTGGAGGAGCGCGAGCGCCTCGAACAGGAACATCTGAGGGTCGCGTCGGAAAGCCGGCGGGTCGTGATTTCCAATCCCTTCACCCAAGTCTCCCAGAGCGGCGACAACCCGTTTTCATTGAGGTAGGTCGTAGATGAGGAAGGTCAACGTTCTATTCCTGATTTCAGTTTTTTCCAACGGATGGGCCTGGTCGCAGACGGAGTGGGATAAGACTCGCGAGATCGCCGAGTCCCGTGTCGAAGTCATTCGGCTGCTGATCGAAAAGAAGGACTATGACCGGGCCGTGGCGGAAGCCGAAAAGCTCTTCAGCATGAAGATGCCGCACGACAAGGAACACCTCATGGTGGAATCGGCCAAACACCTTGCCGACGCGCTCATGCACGACACCCAATACGATCACGCCCTTCGACTGCTCGATATCGCCATCCAAGGCGTCGAGCAAAATCCCCACAAAGCCAAGCTCTACAAGGAGAAGGGCTTTGTCTGCGAGAAGAAGGGCGACCGGGACGAGGCCCTGCGCCATTTCGAGCAGTCCTTGAAGCTCCAGGAAAAACCCAAGTGACAGCTGTCCCGTCGCGCCTTGTCCGCGTTCACACGTCGCGGCTCCGTAAGACTCGCCCGACCCGAACCAAGGCG
>JBFGHF010000167.1:0-7680 GCA_041578355.1 Acidobacteriota bacterium | reverse complement strand
GCCCGCGGCGGATCCTGGCGGACCAGAATCACGTCCTCCACACGGTCCAGAATCTTTGAAATGCTCTCTCGCCGCAGGCCGGTTCTGGCGCGCAGCAGATTCAGATCGGTGCCTTCGGGCCCGGCGGCCTCGATGAACCCGTGGAGAAGGACTTTTTCGATCGTGGAGCGATCGCCGAGAGCCTTCACGAAACGCTGCAGCCTCGGCAAGTGCCCGGGCAGGGACTTGCGGGTGTGCTTGGAGGGCGAGTTGTCCAACAAGATCCCCCCGGCGATCGTGGCCATGGGGCTGTAACGCCGCAGTATGAAATGGTCCAGCGGACAGGCCACGGCCGGCTGCTCCAGGCGCAACTGGACCAATCCCGCTTCCCCCGCCTCGAGTTGGGGCGCCGACAGCGGATAGACGCGTCCCAGAATCTCGCCGCTTCCCTGGTGGAATCGGATCGGACTGCGCGGACGAAGGGGCGCCGGAGCTTCCGCGATCACCTGCAGGTAAGCATCCAGCATGTGCGAAGGTGAAAGCACACCGGGAGGAGCCAAGACCATACCCCGTTGCAGTTGACTCTTTTCCAAGCCGGTCAGGTTGAGAGCGGCCCTCTGGCCCGCCTTCGCTTCCGACTCGGCTTCACCGAAGATCTGGATTCCCCTGACCTTTCCGCTGCGGCCCGAGGGGAAGACGGCGATCGGCGCGTCGCGGCGCAGTACGCCGGAGTAGGGGGTGCCGGTCACCACGGTTCCGAACCCCTTCTTGCTGAAAACCCGGTCGATGGGCATCCTGAAGATGCGGCCGGCGTCACCGGTCCGGGGCGAAGACTGCTGAAGTTGAGAAAGTAGGGTCGCCTTCAATTCCTCCAGGCCTTCGCCGCTGACACTGTCGACAGCCGCGATGGGTGCCTTTTCGAGGAAGCTTCCGGCCACCAGACCGCGGACCTCGCTCTCGACGATCGGCAAGAGCTCCGGGTCGAGCAGGCTCTTCTTGGTGAGCACGATCATGCCCCGGGGAATCTCGAGAAGCTGGCAGATGCGAAAATGCTCGACGGTCTGAGGCATGACCGACTCGTCGGCTGCCACCACCAGAAAGACGAACTCGATGCCGCCGATACCCGCCAGCATGTTCTTCACGAAACGTTCGTGTCCGGGCACGTCGATGAAGCCGATTCGGAAATCACCGAGCTCGAGGGAGGCGAAGCCCAGATCGATGGTGATGCCGCGCCGCTTTTCCTCCTCGAGGCGGTCGGTGTCGATCCCCGTGAGCGCTTTGAGAAGCGTGGTTTTGCCGTGATCGATGTGCCCCGCCGTACCGATGATCAGATCTTGCACACATCCATTCTAAAACGGTCGTGTCGTCGACTACATGGACAAGAAGCCAAACGCTGCCAATATCCGGGTGACGAAGACCACGCCGGAAGCGGCACGACTTTGATTTCGAGCGCCGGCAAGAGGTCGAGATTCCCGCCGCCAGGGACGCCCGCAAGCCGCAAGCCGCAAGCCGCAAGACGGAAGACAGAGGACGGAGGACGGAGGACGGAAGACGCAAGACGTAATCTTGACATCGGTTGTGCCCGTGATAGTCTTGCTGCGGAATCCTGTAGGAGGTCCCCTTTGTCCGTTCCTTTCCGTATCGGTGTACTTCAGCTCAGCATGGAACCCGTCGAAGAAACGATCGAAATGGCAATGGCCTGCGAGGCGGCCGGTTTCGATACTTTCTGGCTCGCCGAGGCCTACCACTGGTGGCGCAAGCACGACATGGAGGCCAGATCGTCCACCGAGATCACCGCGGTGATCGCCCGGGAAACGGAACGCATCGGTGTGGGCTGGGGCATCATTTCGCCTTACACGCGACATCCCGCCCAGATCGCGATGGAGGCTCGCGTCCTCCAAGAATTGGCCGGGCCGGATCGGTTCTATCTCGGCTTGGGCGCTTCGAAGATCTTCATGAAGCACATCGGCGAAGGAGAAACGGGGAGGAACGTCGGCCCTGCCGTAGTCATGCGCGAAGCCGTGGAGATCATCCGAGGAGTGCTCGGCGGCGAGGAGTTTTCCTACGAGGGCAGCGCCTTTTCGGTCGACGTCCCGGCTCTCACCTCGGGTGCCAAATATGCGGAGTGGCCGATTCCCATCTATTTCGGGGCGACGGGTCCGATTCTGCAGAGAATGTCGGGCGAAATCACCGACGGCCTCCTCACAGCTTCGATCACGACGCCCGGATACGTCCGCTACTCACGCCAGGCGATGGAGGAAGGAGCCGCCCAAGCAGGCCGGGATCCCTCCGAACTGGACTTGGGTTCGGTCGTCGTCGGCAGTGTCGCGCTCGACGAGGCCAAGGGCCGGAAAGGCGCCCGTGAGATGGCTGCCATGTATCTGGCCAACAAGGTTCAGAACATCCGCGGCTCGGCAGATGTGATTCTGGAAAAGGCGGGCCTGACCTTCGAGGAGATCTCGCCCATCGCCGATGCCATGGAGCGCGGGGGGCGACGGGCCGCGGGCCGCGCGGTGACGGACGAGACTCTGGCCAAGGTGTGTCCCATTGCGGGCACTCCACGACAGTGCGTCGAGCGGATCGAGGAGTTCCGCGACGCCGGCTGCAACCATATCCTGCTCGAGATCTGGGGCGAGGACCGACTCGAACAGGTCCGACTTTTCGGCGAGCGAGTGCTGCCCTGTTTTTGATGAGCAGGCATCCTGCCCGCGATCGCTCTCGCTCTCGCTTCCGGCGTTGGATCGTTTGTCGGTCGGCGATGGTGGAGTCTGAAAAGTGCCGACGTCAAAACGGGCGAGCGACGACGTGAGATGGGAGAGCTGCGATGTTAGAAGTGGGGGCGGAGTCACCGAGGGTCTAAGAGAATTCCGTTGATGTAACCGAACCACTAAGAACCAAGGACCGACCTCACGATTTCGAGGAACTCGGAGTCTTCGAGCAGGCCCCTTTTTTCGCTCCCCCGTCTCTTGACCTCCGCCAAAACCAAGTTCTCCATCCCGTCCGGGATCTTCAATCCCAACTCGCGTGCCTTGATTCGTATGCTCGCCAGTCCGCTTTTCTTACCCAGCACCACCTGTCGGTCGGCGCCGACCAGGGCGGCCGAATAGGGTTCGATGGCTGCCGGGATATGGAATTGGCTGGCGACGGCGCCGCTCTCGCGAACGAACAGGTTGTCTCCCACCAATGGCTTCCAGGGCTCGACCCGGTAGCCCGCGGTCCTGGCCACGAAAGTCGACGCGCCGCGGATGCGGTCCAGTTGCAGATCCACCTTCGTTCCGTAGAGGCATTTCAAGGCCAGGGCCACCTCCCCGATGTCGGCGTTGCCCGCTCTCTCTCCCATGCCGTTGATCGTGCCGTGAATCCAGCTCGCCCCGCCTTTGACGGCGGCCACGGCGCAGGCGGTGGCCAATCCGAAGTCGTTGTGTCCGTGAAAGTGAAGCGGGGTCGAGTCGCCGAGCCACTGCCGGACCAAGCCGACCAATCTCTCCACGGCCTCGGGGCTGCAAGCGCCGATCGTATCGACGACCACCGCTTCGCGCGCCCCGGCTTCCCTCGCCGCCCGGTAGACGTCCTCCAGGAATGTCAGCTCGGAGCGCGTCCCGTCGACGGGAAAAAATGCCACCAGGATCCCCGAACCCGCGGCCAAACGCACCGCCTCCTCCACCCGCGCCAGGATCTTTTGGCGGGACAGGCCGTAAGCCTGCATCTTGATGTTGCTGCAGGGGGCCTCGATCACCGTCGCCTTGACGCCCAACTCGGCCAGCACCTCCACGTCCGAGGGCAGCGCTCTCGAGAATCCCCAGACCTGGGCGTTCAAGCCCAAGTCGAGGATACGGCGGACGGCTTCGGCGTCCTCCTGGGAAACCTGCGGGAAACCGGCCTCGATCCGTCCCACTCCGAGCTGGTCGAGCTGTTTGGCGATCTCCACTTTCTGCTCGACGTTGAAAACCACACCCACGGTCTGTTCCCCGTCTCTGAGGGTGGTGTCGTAGAAGCCGACGGGTCCCGCATCGGTGAGGAGAGGCCCCAGGTCGGCGCCTGAATTCTCTTGCCGTACCCAAACTCCCGCCTCCGCACGGTCGCTCACTCGGCCTCCGTTTTGTGAAAGTCCTCCCAGGCAACCACCGGATTGCGCAGCACTCCGATTCCTTCGATCTCGCACTCCATGACGTCGCCGGGTTTGAGGTACCAAGCTTGAGGATCTTCGCTGAACGCCGCCACACCGGATACGGTACCGGTCGAGACCACGTCGCCGGCGCTGTAACCCATGGGCGAATAATGGGCCAGGATCTGGGGGATGGTCACCGACATGCGACTGGAGTGGGACCGCTGGCGGGATTCGCCGTTGACGCGAAGTTCCATCGCCAGGTTGTGAGGGTCCTCGATTTCGTCGCAGGTGACGATATGAGGTCCCAGCGGACAGAAGGTGTCGATGGCCTTGGAAAAGCTGAAGACTCCCGACTCCATTTCACGCCGTTGGATATCGCGAGCGGTGATGTCGTTGAAGATCACATAACCCCCGATGTAGTCCTGGGCCTCCTCGACGCTGAAAAACTTTCCCGCTTTCTTCAGGACCACGGCCAGTTCCAGCTCATAGTCCAACTCGCTTGTCAACTGTTGCGGGTGCACAACGGGCTCGTCCGGGCCGATGATGGCGTCGATGTTCTGGAAGAACACGATCCAGGGGCGAACCGGATGGGAGAAGCCCGCTCTTTCGGCCTCTTCGTGATGCTCGCGAAAGTTTCCCGCCGTGTGAAAGAACTTGCGGGGCCGGATGGGAGCCTGTAAACGGATCTCGGTTCGATCGTGGAAAACTCTCTCGCCGTTCGGCAGTGTGAGCCGCGGACCCGCCTCGAGAGCGTGATCGAAACCTCGCCGGGCCGCCCGCAGGCCGGGGTCACCGCCCTCGAAGAGCGCTCTCATCGAAGCAGGGACTCGGGCCGCGGCCACTCTCTCGAAAGCGGGCTCCTTTTCCACCTCCCGGCAAAACGAAGCGAAGGCCCGATTGAGGTCGATCACCTTGTCGCCGTGCAAGGCGCCGATTCTGCTCCGGCCCGGAGCCGGCTCGAACGTCACCAGTTTCATGCTTCTCGCGTCCTCCTCGTTTCACTCTCCGAGTTGTGGTGTTGAGAAAACGTCGGGATTCAAGCCGCCTCCGCGCCGCAGATCGCCGCCGCCACGAGAGCGTACACCCGGGTGACGTTCAACAGAGTGTCGATCGCCACCTTCTCGCCGTCCGCCTTGCGCAACCCGCTCGAGGGTCCGTAGTTGATGGTCTCGATACCGTAGCGAGTCAGCACCGACGCGTCGGAAGACCAGATCACGGTGTCACGTTCCGGAGGAGTCCCCAGAACCTGGCTGTGGCAGGCTTCGATGGTGCTCACCAGCTCGTGTCCCGGGTCGATCTCCGCTCCCGGAGCTGTCACGAAGAATTCGCATTCTATGCCGAACTCGGGGTATTCGGATCGAATTCGGGAGACAACGCCGCGGAAGTGCCGTTGGGCCTCCGCCATGCCGATGGTAGGCGGAACGCGAATGTCCAGGAAGGCGTCACAGCGCTCGGGCAAACGGCTGGCTCTCCAAGGATGCCCGCCGCGCACACATCCCAGATTGACCACGGCCTTCTTGCCTCCGTAAGCGGCCAGTTCTTCCCATTGGGGGATCCAGGCGGCGATTCGGTCCAGCACCGCCCTCATCCGGTGAATCGAGTTTTCCTCCTGTCGCCCCGAACTGAACCCGGTGTGCATGAAAGGACCCCTGGTGGTGACTCGCGCCCAGAGAGAGCCGAAGTGACCCAAAACCAGCTTCATATCGGTGGGCTCGCCGAGGATGCACATGTCGGGGCAGAAGCCGTGATTCACGAGATAATGAGTCCCCGCGCCGTAGCCCCGGAATTGGCTGCCCGAGAATTCCTCGCCCCATTGGGATTTCTCGATCTCCCCCGCCACGGCGGCGATGTGGAGGTCTCCGCTCAGCCGCAGCCCCGCCGCTTGCAGCGCCTTCAGCGCGTGCGTGTAGCAGACCAACGCGCCTTTCATGTTGTAGATTCCCAGCCCGAACACCATTCCGTCCTGGATCACCGGATGGGGCTTGTAGCCGATTCCCGTGAGGTGGGGTTCGTCTCCTCGGTAGGAAGTGTCGGTGTGGCCGTTGAACATCAGGCTCTTCCCCGAGCCCGACCCCAACCAGGAACCGATTACGTTGGCCCGACCCTCTTCCACTTCCTGCCAGGTCACCTCCAAGCCCATTTCGGAAAAGGCCGACTGCATGTAGCGGGCCATCTCCATTTCCGCTCCGGTGGGGCTGGAGATCGAAATCACATCGCAGGCCATCGAGACGAGGGCTTCTTCGTCGATTTGAGCCAGGATTCTGGAAGTCAGTTCCGGGGAAGTCATGCGGTCTCCTTTTTACCATCTCCGGACGGGCGAGTCCCCCCTTTTCGGGCGTCACGCCCACCAACCGAAGCAGCGATCCGCGCGCAAACCCCCGCTCGGCCAAGAAACCGACCCGCAGCCGCGGAAATGACCGAGGCGCGACTGAAGGGGAACGACCTGCCCGGGTATTCCGACCCACGCGCCAGAACCCGATTCGATTCCGAGTACGATTTACGATTAGGATACCGAGTTGAATGGCTTACCCACTCGATCAAACCAAGTTGCGGCGCGTCCGTGAAACGATGGAGCAGCACGATCTCGACTGTCTCGTTGTCCGGGCGCCGGACAACGTGCTCTATCTAACCAACTATTGGCCCATGAAGGGATACGCGATGGCGGTTTTTCCGAGGGAGGGCGAGTCGAGCCTGATCGTCATCGAACCGCAGACGGGAGAAGCGAAACGGGATTCCTGGACCCGGGACATCCGGCCTTTTCGCTTCTATCACGAGTCTGATCCTCGGCCCCCGACGGCGCGTGCTCTGGACTTGACTTTGAAAGTGTTGAAAGAGCGCGGACTCGACCGTCGCGTCGGGGTCGAGCTGAGCCAGGGTTCTCAGATCTGCGATCGCATGGTGGGCGAACCCACGGTCTTCACCAAACCTTATTACGACGCCTTTACCGAAAGCTGTGGAGTGGTGGTCGACGCGGCGCCGCTTCTGGCGCAGGTCCGGATGATCAAGACGGAGCAGGAAATCGAGCGCATGCGTCTCGCCAACGAACTGGCGGCGCTCGGTCTGCAACACGCCTCCGAAAACCTCCGACCGGGGTCGATGAAGGAGTGCGACGTGGCGGCCATGATCGAAGGCCACATTCACGCCGTCGGCGTGGGGTACCGCAACCAGGTCGAGATGGCGCGCGCCTTCACCTTGGTCTGGTCGGGTCCGGGCATCGCCACCTTCACGGCCACCGGGAGTCGCCCCATTCAGGCCAACGAGCCCACCTTGGTCGAAATCTGGGTTTGCGCCGATGGATATTGGACGGATCTCACCAAGAACCTCTGTCCCGGGCCGCCGACCGAGCGCTACAGCGAGCTGCTCGATCTCCTTTTGGGAATCATGGACGAGAGCGCGAAACATTGTCGGCCCGGGGCTGCTTTGGGGGAAGTCGACCGCCTGATCCGCCGCCGCATCGCGGACGCCGGTTATCCCGGCCAGCCCTCCCACCCGGTCGCCCACGGGGTCGGCGCTCGCGCCCACGAACCGCCCTTCGCCCACCAAGCCGCCGCCGCCACCATCCAGGAGGGAATGGTCCTGGCCATCGAACCGGG
>JBFGHF010000166.1:0-7695 GCA_041578355.1 Acidobacteriota bacterium | reverse complement strand
GCAGCTTGCTAAAATGGGGCTTATGCGTATCGGAGCGAGGTGTTTGCTCGTCATCATCCTCTTGGGTGTCATCCCTTCGAACCCCCAAGCCGCGCCTCAAGACACCCGGTCCGACTACGAGAAAGGGCAGGCCATCTTCCACCGCCACTGCGCTCCTTGCCATGGCCCGGAGGGGATCGGCGACGGCCCCGTGGCGCCTTCGCTGAAAGAAAAACCGCCCGACCTCACGCGCATCCAAAAAGCCGGGGAGGCGTTTCCCAAGGGACAGATCCACGACATCATCGACGGCGAACGGGTCATCAGTGCCCACGGCTCGCGCCAGATGCCCGTCTGGGGACGGGTCTTGCGCTCCGAAAGCACCTACCGGCGCGCCCAGGAAGACATCCAACTCCTGGTCCAATACCTGGAGTCGATTCAGGTCGTAGCGCAGGAAGCACAGTAGGCGACCGGGGTTTCTCTTCAAATCGGCTGATTTCCGACCGGCGAGTGCGGCTTCGATTGACTTTGAACGGGTCCGAGGCATAGTCTCGGTACACGTTTCCTGATTGGAAGAGGGGATGACCGTCCGCTTTCTCGAGGAGGTGTGCCATGTCCCGGATTCTCCTTCCGCTTTTTTGTTTTGCGACAGTCCTGAGTCTTTCACCCGAACCCTCCGCTCAGACCATCAACGCCAGCTTGGCGGGCAGGGTCTTCGACCCCATCGGGGCGATCATTCCAGGGGTGTCCGTCAGCGCCACCCACACCGAGATTGGGCTCACCCGGAGCACCGTGACGGACGACACAGGCAGATTCCGTTTCTCCCTGCTTCCTGTCGGGCCCTACAGGGTCACAGCTGAACTGGAGGGATTTCAAAGCCAGGCGAAGAACGTCGTCCTGACGATCGCCCAGAACGCCGAAGTGGATTTTTCACTCCAGTTGGGCGCCATCAGCGATGAGATCGTCGTTGACGAGTTCGGAATCATGTTGGCCCCGACCCGCAGCTCGGTGGACTCGGTCGTCACCGAAGTCGAGATCCAGAATCTGCCGGTCAACGGCCGACAGTTCATCGACTTCACGCTCTTGGCGCCCGGGGTTCAAATCGGTGAAACCACCTCGGGCAGTACCGACGTGATCGTCGAACCGGTCACCAAGCTCTCCTTCGCCGGTCAGAATATTCACTTCAATTTTGTGGCGATCGACGGGACCGACAACATCTCCACCGCCTCCGGAATCCACAAGACCACGCCCTCGCAGGAGGCCGTTCAGGAGTTTCAAGTCATCAACGTCAACTACAGCACGGAATTCGGGCGGGCCGTGGGAGGGATCGTCAACATCGTCACCAAGAGCGGCACCAACGAGTTCCACGGCTCGCTCTACGAGTACTTTCAGAATGACAATCTGAACGCCACCAGCAGCCTCGCCACCCCGGGGCTGACCAAACTGCAGCAGAACCAGTTCGGCGTCAGCCTGGGCGGGCCTGTGCAGACCGACCGGACCTTCTTCTTCGCCAACTACGAAGGCCAGCGTCGGCTGGAGTCCCCCTTCTACAACTCGGCGCTCTTCGAGAACCTCGATCTGGTCAACGCCACCAAAGCCACTTTCGGCCTCCCCGCCGAAAACCTCAACGTCACCCGAACCGCCTACACGGACAATCTGCTGGCGCGGGTCGACCACTCCCTCTCTGAGAAGCACCTGTTGGTCACACGCTACTTCTTCAACGACGGCCGCTTCACCAATCAGTCCCCCCTCAACGACGGGTTCGACGCGCCCTCGACCTTCCGGGACAACTTCTTCCGCGACCAATCTCTGGTCGGCAGCTTGAACTCGGCATTCAGCGCCACCACGCTCAACGAATTCCGGGTGCAGTATGCGCGGCGGACTTTCGATTTCCCCTCCATCAGCGCCGAGCCGCACCTGGAAATCGCCAACACCTTCACCACCGGCATCAACCGCGGCAATCCGGACTTCTACCGAGAGTCGCGCTTTGAAGTCGTGGAGAAAATGACTCTGATCCGGGGGGATCACGAACTGAGTTTCGGCGGCAATTTCAATTGGGTCCGAACGGAAGAGTCTTTTCCTCTCTTCTATCCGTTCGAAGCGACCTTCGCCTGCTTGAAAGCCTCGGAATGCCCCTTCAGCTACGAGGCGGGGTCTCCCTTCGTGATCTTTTTCCAGCGAAACGACCCTTCGAGCAATTTCACCGAACCGACGATCCTTCCCTCCGGCACCTCGGTCTTCAGCGCGGGCGGAGTGCCGGAGTCGATTCGGGAGTTGGCCAAAGGCACTCTGGATCACACCTACAACGGCTTCTTCTTTCACGACAATTGGAAGGTGTCGGACCGACTGACGGTCAACTTCGGCCTGCGCTACGAGTGGGAGACCTGGCCCCGGGCCGCCCTGGACAACGACCTCGACAACCTCGATCCTCGATTCGGTTTTGCCTTCGACGCGGGAACCCGCGCCAAGCTGGTCTTCCGAGGTGGCGCCGGCCTGTTCCACGGTACGATTCCCTCCCCTCTCCTTGCCTGCCAAGTGCCTTCCTGCGGCGGCGTTCTGGGCAAATTTCCCGGGCGCGAGGCCAAGCAGGGCGACCTCGATGCCCGGACTCGACTCTTCGCCTTCGCCAGCGCCCCGGGCATCACCAATTTGGTACTCAACAACCTACTGACATCGGGGACCTATCCGGACGCGGTCCCGGCCGGCTTTTGCCCCTCGGGCTTCCTCTCCAGCTGCGGATTCTTCGGCGACGCCGTGATCGTTCGTTTCGCCCGAGACCACCAAGCGCCCTACGGCATCCATTCCAGTCTCGGCGTCCACTTCGAACCTTACCGGGATTGGGCGGCGCAGGCTACCTATTTGCGCGTCCAAGGGGTCCAGCTGGGCAGCTTCTTCAACGTCAACCAACCGCCGGCGACCGGCCAGGTGACGGCCCATGACTCCAACGGAAACCCCGGGCCCAAGAGCACGTTTTTCTGTCCTCCCGCTATCTGCGGGGCGCCGGGCCTTCCGGGGACGCTCGATCCCCGATACGCGGTGTTCTTCGAAGCCGACTCGCGCTGGAACTCGAGCTACAACGGCCTTCTTCTCAACTTGGACAAGCGCTTCGCCGGGACTTTCGGGCTCAAGCTCAGCTACACCTGGTCGAAGGGAATCGACGACGGCCCCAACCCGAGTTTCGTTCTGATCCCTCAGAACAGCTCCCGGCTCGACCTGGAGCGGGCTCTTTCAGCCGACCACGTCGAGCACCGTTTCGTGGCCAGCTCGACGATCGCCGGGCCGACCAACCGGCATCCGCTGGTCGACGGCTTCCGTTTCGGCTTGATCGTGACGCTCCAGTCGCCCCATTTCTTCACCAAATTCGCGGGCTTCGATGCCAACGGCGACGTGTTCGGCACCAACGACCGCGTCGGCATCGAACCTCGCAACACCTTCCAGGGAGACGCTTTGCACGCCGTCGATTTTCGGCTCTCGCGGAAGATCGAGTTCAACGACCGGGTCCAGTTGGAACTCATCGGAGAGATGTTCAATGCCTTCAACTGGCTCAACGTCCGCTTCTTCAACACCGTCTACGGCGCGGCCGATTTCTGCCCCGTGGGCGGCCCCGCGGTGTGCGGTTCCGGCCCGCTGTTCGTCGAAGGTTCTCCCAACCCTCGCTACGGGACGCCGCGAGCCGTCCACAACCCCCGGCAGATTCAGTTCGCTCTGCGGCTGACGTTCTGATCCCAAGTGATTCGAGACGGCAATTCGACTTGCCACGGGATCTTCATGCTCCGGTTCTTTGATTGAAAGTGGGGTGCTGATTGGCCAACTTCGACGCAATTCTCGTGGGAAGCGGGATCAATTCCCTGGTCTGCGCAGGGCTTCTTGCCCGGGCCGGCTGGGAGGTCGCCGTGTTCGAACGGAACGACTGCTTCGGCGGCAACATTCGGACAGAGGAGTTGACCCTGCCCGGTTTCCTTCACGACGTGCTGTCGGGCTGGCATCCCCTCTTCACCGGCTCGCCCGCCTACGGCGAACTGCGGGAAGAGCTCACCGTCCACGGACTGCACTATCTGAACACGCCCCACCCTACCGCGACTTTGTTTCCCGACGATCTGGCGGCTTTCCTGACGACATCCCAAGAGGACAACGCGGCTCATTTCGACGGGTTTGCAGTCGGTGACGGAGAAGCCTGGCGGAACATGATGGCGGGGTTTTTGACAAAGGCGGATCTTGCATTTGGACTTCTGGGAACCGAACTCTGGTCCCCACAGGGACTCCTCTTGGCCGCGCGAGGTTGGCGTTCCCTGGGAACAGAGGCCTCGCTGCAGTTCGGAGCCGAGCTTCTCGAGTCGTCTCGACATTGGCTCGAGAAAACCTTTTCCTCGCCCCGCATCCGAGGCCTACTGGCGCCCTGGGTGCTCCACACCGGTCTGGGTCCCGAGGCGGCGGGGTCGGGATTCATGACCCAGGTGATCGCCGCATCGCTGCAACTCGGGGGGATGCCCGTCCCCCGTGGAGGGGGCGCACGGCTGGTCGACGCTCTGGCTTCGCTGATCCGCGCTCAGGGCGGCGTGCTGCGGTCGGGGTCGCACGTGGAGAGGATCCTGCTGCGCGACGGTCGAGCGCTGGGAGTCCGCTTGCTGAACGGAGAAGAATACACGGCGGGCCGGGCCGTGATTTGCTCGGTGACGCCTTCCCAGCTCTACCTGAAACTCCTCGACCCAAAGCAGGTATCCAGCAGTCTGAGACAACGCGCCAGCGAGTTTCGCCACGGCCGCGGGGACATGCAGATCCACCTGGCCCTCTCGGCGCCTCCCGCCTGGCCTGACGAGAGACTGCTGAAGACCGCCCTGATTCACGTCACTCCCGGCTTGGACGCTGTTTCCCGCGCCGTTCATGAAGCCGACCGGGGGCTCCTCCCCGAAGAGGCCACCATCGTCGTCGGCCAACCCCTGACCGTGGATCCTTCGCGCGCGCCACGAGACAAGTGGATTCTGTGGATCCAGCTGCAGGAACTCCCCAGCCGGCCTCGCGGCGATGCCGCCGGGCGCATCGATACGAGGGACGGCTTCTGGGACGACATTCTCAAGGAGCGCTACGCCGACCGCATCATGCGACGCCTCTACCGTCAACTCCCCGGCCTGGAGGAGTCCATTCTGAAACGCGTGGTTCTGTCGCCCGCCGACCTGGAAAGGCTCAACATCAATCTGGTCGGGGGCGACCCTTACGGAGGAGATTGCTCTCTCGATCAGTTCTTTCTCTGCAGACCGCTACCCGGCCTGCCGCAGCATCGCTGCCCGATGGCAGGCCTCTACCACATCGGCGCCTCGACCCACCCCGGGCCGGGACTGCACGGCGCCTCCGGATACATGGTTGCCAAACAGCTGCTCAATCCCGGATTGCTGCAACGAATCTCCTGAAGTGGCGCAGGCATCCTGCCTGCGCTCCCGATCCCCGAGTGGCGCGGACATCCTGTCTGCGCTCCCGTCCCCAACTGGCGCGGACATCCTGCCTGCGCTCCCGATCCCCCGAGTGGCGCGGACATCCTGTCTGCGCTCCCAGCTCCCCGAGTGGTGCCGACATCCTGCCTGCGCTCCCGATGTTGCCCAATTCCAGGACGGCAGGCGCGGCAGACCTTCGTTGATAGGGGGCCCGTAAGGCCACGCCGAGGCGACCGTGAGTTAAGATAGCGCCATGAAACTGGAGCCCGGGTTTGTCGGAAAGACCTACGACGATTTCCTTTTCCGTCCCCAGCAGGGACTCGTCGAGAGCCGGAGTCAAGTGGAACTCGCCACCCGCTTGACCCGGACTCTGGAGATCGGCATGCCGCTCATCGCGGCCAACATGGACAGCGTCACCGAATCCGCCATGGCCAAAGCCATGGCTTTGGAGGGTGGGATCGGGATCATCCACCGCGCCATGTCGATCGAAGCGCAAGCCGCCGAGGTGGCGCGCGTCAAGAGAAGCCATGGTTACATCGTCGAACATCCTCTCTGCCTGCCGCTGGGCACCACGATCCGCGAGGCGCTGAACTTCATTCGCCAGCACGACATCACCGGCATCCTGATCGAAGAGAAGAAGGGAGAGAACCGCCTGGCCGGGCTGCTCTCCAATCGCGACATCCCCTGGTTGGACGGTTTCGGGGATCGGCCCGTCGACGAATTCATGACTCCCTTCGAGCGACTCGAAGTCCGCCCTCCGGGCATCAGTGTCGACGAAGCCGAGAAGGTGATGTTCGAGAACCGCATCGAGAAACTTCCGCTGGTCGACTCCTCGCGACGAATCACAGGTCTGATCACCAAGAAGGACATCATTCTCTTCCGCCAGCGGCCCTTCTTCAGCCGCGACGAGAAGGGACGTCTGTTGACCGGGGCGGCCATCGGCGCCCGGGGAGACTTCCTGGAGAGGGCGGCGGAATTGTGCCGGGTGGGCGCCGATGTCTTGGTCATCGATATCGCCCACGGCCACTCGGAAGTCATGCGAAAAGCCATCGAGGCCTTTCGGGCTTCCCTGGGGGACATCCCCCTGATCGGAGGCAACGTCGGCACCGCGGAAGGCGCTCTTTTTCTCAAGGACCTGGGCGTCGACGCCATCAAAGTCGGAATCGGGCCCGGCCGGGGTTGTCGGACCCGGCTCGAGACCGCCGCCGGAGTCCCGCAACTGCAGGCCATCCGAGAGACCTGGTGCGCCCTCGAAGAATCCGTCCCCATCATCGCCGACGGCGGCATCCAGTACGACAAAGACGTCTTCCTGGCGCTCGCCGCCGGGGCGTCTTCGGTCATGCTGGGAAGCATGCTCTCGGGGACCGACGAAGCTCCCGGACGGGTCATCGAAGACCCGGCTACCCACGAGAAGCGGAAAATCTACCGCGGCATGACTTCGCCCCAAGCCGTGCTCGAAGCCCTCTACGACCCGCAGGACGAGGAGAAGGCCGCCGAAGCGCTCGCCACGCCCGCCGAAGGCCAGGAGATCCAGGTGCCCTACCGGGGCAGCGTGATCTCCATCCTGCAGAGAATCACCGGACACCTCCGTTCAGCCATCAGTTACGCGGGATGCCAATCTTTGGAAAAGGCCCGAAAACAGATCGTTCCCGAGGCGCTGCGTTACCTGATTCCCCTCTCCGAGGCCGCCCGCAGAGAGTCGTACGAAAGGTAAGCATCTCACTGAGCTAAACCCTGGAGTGCGGTAGCGGGAGCTGCCGCCTTGTCATGTCGAAACAGAAAACAACCGGCACATCAGGAGAGAAAGGCGGAAGCTCCGCATCCGCACTCCAGGGCAGACCGGGCGCCAATTTTTCGACACCCAGGTCAGTAAGCGACACGACGAAATGGCCCGTCACTCCCCGATTTTGCGCGGCAACTGTTGGAACCACTTGTCGGGCGAAATGAATTTGATCAGATGAAGTCGTCCGACTTCCCGCCCCTCGCCCAGGAGCCGAACCTTGGAGAGCTGAGCCTGAAAGCGCGAAATTCCCCCTTCGCCGCTGGGATCGATACAGTCTCGGGCTATCTCTCTGATCTTTCCCTTGGCGAGGAACTCGCCGTTTTGCGGAAACTCCAGGGCGAGAGCGCTGAACGGGTATTGGGAGGTCCGAACGTGGGCACCTTCCTTGACGCAAATCCCGGAGTGCAGGATCGCCTTGTCCTTCAATCCGTCGACGCGCACCCCCACCGTGGTCTTCGGTTTGGCTTTCGAATCCACGGCTTTGATTTTGTGGATCTCCCCTTCGAAGCG
>JBFGHF010000165.1:0-7700 GCA_041578355.1 Acidobacteriota bacterium | reverse complement strand
GGAGTCCGGGTGAGCGGCAAGGGAGCGTCGCGACTTGGTTTTTCAGCCCGTGACGTCCGACTCGCTCCCTTCGTGCACGCTCTCCTCGACAGTGCCGACGGCGGAACCGGGAGCTGGCCGACTTCAGGCCCGAGCTTCTCTTGTGCTCCCGGCGCCGTTCTCCTACTCTGACACGGGAGCGAACAGCATGAATTCATCCAGAGTAAAGGTCGGACTGGTGGGTGTCGGCAGAATGGGCCGCGTCTATGCGTTCGACTTGGCCGCGATCCCCTCGGCGCGGCTGGCGGCGATCGCCGACCCCGATCCGAAAAAGCTCGCTGAGGTGGGGCAATCCTTGGGCCTGGAGCGGCGTTACGAAGACCCTCAGCAACTCATCCGAGACCCGGAGGTGGAGGCGATCGTCATCGTCAGTCCCACCGACACACACTGCGAATTGATCGAGGCCGCCGCGCTTGCCGAGAAGGCGATATTCTGCGAGAAACCGCTTTCCATCTCGCTGCAGGAAGCCGAGTCGATCCGGTCGACTCTCGAGCGTACGGGAGTATTTTTCCAGATGGGATTCATGCGCCGCTTCGACCCGGGTTACGCCGCCGCCAAGGCCCGTCTTGAGGACGGTACCCTGGGCAAGGCGCGTTTCTTCAAGTCTTCCTCGCGAGATCCTTTCCGGCCCTCGCTGGAGTATCTCGACCCGGCCAGCAGCGGGGGAATCTTCATCGACATGGGAATCCACGATTTCGATCTGGCGCTCTGGCTGATGGGAGACATCGAGTCGGTCAGCAGCGCAGGCGGAGTTTTGGCATACCCGGAGATCGAGGATGTGGGTGATATCGACCACGCCGTTGTGACGATCTTCTTCTCGGATGGCCAGCTCGGCGTCATCGACCTCAGCCGCAGCGGAGTCTACGGGTACGACATCTTCACAGAGATTCTGGGCGAGAACGGGGCGCTTCGCGTCGGTTACCTGCGTGAGACGCCGCTCGAGGTCTTGACCCGCAATCAAGTTGCCCACGACACCGTGCCTTACTTCATGGAGCGTTTTGAAAGGGCCTACCGCAAGCAGCTCGCCGACTTCATCGGCAACTTGATCGAGGGACGGCCCCCTCCGATCACCTTCGAGGACGGGATCAAGGCCCTGCGTGTGGCCGAGGCGGCCAGCCGCTCTTTCCGCGAAAACCGTCCAATCGAGGTTTCAGCAGTGTCTTGAAACGGCGGCTGCACTGCCGCCGCACCACGCAGAGGAGTACAATCGGGCAAGTCGAATATCGGGCGCAAGCCACCAGGCAACCTTCGCAGCCTCCGGGCAGAACAGGAAGGGAACTTTGAAAAAAACGATCACGGTCATTCTGATTCTCGGTTTGTGTACCCTCAGCCTCGCGGCGCAGGCCAAGCACACCGAACACACGTTCAAGTTTGAAAAGGGGTCGGAGCGGCCCATGGCCTCGGTCAAGGACCTGGCTTGGTTGGAGGGTCATTGGCGGGGGACAGGCTTGGGAGGCGTTGTCGAAGAGCTTTGGAGTGCACCATCCGAGGATGCTCTTCTGGGGGCGTTTCGGCTCCTGAAGGACGGCAAGACGGTCTTTTCCGAGTTGGTCACGATCGTGGACGACGAGGGGAGCCTGGTGCTCAAAGTGAAGCACTTCACGCCCGAGTTCGTGGGCTGGGAAGAGAAGGGTGATTCTGTAGATTTTCGCCTGGTCAAGCTGGAGCCTTACAAGGCGTACTTCGGAGGCTTGACGATCGAGAGGGTCGGCGCCAACAAGTTGAAGATGTACCTGGCGATGAAGTCGCGCGCGGGCGAGTTGAATGAGATGTTCTTCGAGTACGATCGAGTCGTTTGGCAAGGGGCCGACGACGGTCAGTGAATCCGCCGGCGCGCTTCTTCGCCGCCTTAACCCTTGAGCGACTCGCCTCCTCGCCAACGAGACCGGTCGGGGTTTTTCCACTCGGCCTCCTCGACGTGCACGGGCTACGCAGACGAAACCTCGGGCGTACGCCTTCCGGCTCCGCCGAGCTTCGCAGGGTACACTCTTAGCCGAAAACCAATTGCAGGAATTTGGAGAGCAGTCGAGAGGTTTCGGGGCTTTCCTCGAACTGTTCGAGCGCCTTGGCGCGCTCTTCCTCGGACATGTGTGCCGAGTAGCCGTCCAGATAGATCAGAAAACGCTCCCGGTTGGTCCGCCGGTCCAACTCGGGGTGGAATTGTGACGCCCAAACCGGTTTGCCGGGAATGCGAAGCGCTTGAAAGGGGGCCTTGGGACTGGCCGCCAGGTTCTCGACGCCTTGCGGCAGCTTCGCCGCCCGGTCTTTGCGCCCCAATTGCGCTGCGAAGGTGAGGGGCAGTGCGCCGAACAGCTCGTCCTTCCGGCCCTTCTCGGTCAGAGTGAGGCGATAGGTGCCGACTTCGGTATTGCGCGGATCGTGAATGACCTCGCCTCCCAGGGCCGCCACCATGCACTGAAACCCGAAGCAAGAAGCGAAGGTCGGATGACCCAGCTCGGCGACTTCGGCGAGGAGCTCGAGCAGAGAGTCGAACCCGTGCAGGTTCCGCTTAGAAACATAGAAATCGCCGCTGCCGCCGATCATCAACGCATCGTGGCGGCGCACCTCTGCCAGCGTGGGCGGGCCTTCGAGCAGGTCGTGGGGGACGATCTGGTTGACGTCGACACCGGCTTTTTGGGCAAAGCTGCGGCGCTCCTCGATCCGGCTGGGATCGTTTTCACGGCGTGCCTGCAGCAGCAGAATCTTGAGCGCCATGGCGCCCTATTGTACTACCCTCGAATTGGCATGGACTCGACGGACACGCCCATCCACTATCTCGATTCATCGGCCTTGACGGACCTCTACCGGACGGGACAGCTGTCTCCCGTCGAAGTGCTCGCCCAGGTGATGACCCGAATCGAGAAGTTGAACGTCCGCCTCAACGCCTTCCGCACTCTATCTCGGCAGGCATACCGAGACGCTCGCTTTTCGGAGGAGCGCTGGTTGAAGGCCGAACCTCGGAGTGCCCTCGACGGGGTGCCGATTTCCATCAAGGACCTGATCGTTACATCCCAGATGCCCACCTCGGCCGGTTCGAGGGTTTTCGGCGAGGGGATATACAGCCGTCGCGACGCAACTCTCGTCGCCCGTTTGCGCAGGGCGGGTGCCATCCTTCTGGGCAAGACCCATCTGCATGAGTTTGCATACGGCGTCACCAATGAGAACGCCCATTTCGGACCCGCCCGCAATCCTTGGGACACCAATCGCATCACGGGAGGTTCGAGCGGCGGGTCTGCCGCGGCCGTGGCCGCCGGATTGGGCGTGGCGTCGATCGGCACCGACACCCGGGGATCGATCAGGATTCCTTCCGCTTTCTGTGGTGTCTGCGGCTTGAAGCCCACGCGCAAGCGAGTTCCCACTCGGGGAGTCATTCCCTTGAGCTCGACGCTGGACCATGCCGGCCCGATCGCTCGAACGACTGCGGATGTGGAGCGTGTTTACCAGGTGATCGCCGCCCGCAACAACGAGGGCGAGCAACGGCATCCCGACAGTCCCCCTCACATTGGGATTTGCGACTACTACTGGAGCCGCTTGGATGCGCAAGTTGCCGAGCCGCTGCAGCGGGCGCTGAAACTTCTCGAAGAAGCGGGCGCCCGCCTGACTCCGGTTCGGGTGAGATGGCTTGACGAGGCTTGCGGAATCTCTGGTTTGATCGCGGCCTCCGAGGCTTATGCTTACCATTCACCTCTGATTGCGGCGAGAAGAGACTATTACGACCCGGCGGTCGTGGAGCGATTGGTTCAGGGTGCGCGGATCCAGGCCTGGCGGCTGGTCGACGCCTATCGAATCCGCAGCTTGGTGAGAGGGGAATTCAGGCGAGTCTTCCGCGAAGTAGACTGCTTGGTCGGTGCCTGTCTTCCAGCTCTTCCACCGCCCATCGGCCAAGGATTTCTGCACATCGACGGCTCGCGCGCCGAGACCTTGAGCGAGCTGGTTCGGTTCAACGCGCCCCAGAATGTGGCGGGCGTACCCGCCTTGGTATTGCCCTGCGGATTCTCGCAGGAAGGACTGCCGGTGGGACTGCAGTTCATCGCCGGGGAAGGGTGTGAGTCGATGCTGTTGAAGTTGGGTCGCCGGTTTGAAAGCTTGGGAGAGTGGCACTTGCAGCGACCCTCTCTCGCCGCTGCCGCGAAGCCGACCGCAAAACTGAGCCCATAACCGCCTGCGGAGGACAGATGATCGCATTTCCGGGACGCCCACTCATCGTTGTCGCATTGACGTTCTTCTTCGGTGCCTCCAGCTTTGCCGAAAACTGGCCTCAATGGCGCGGACCGGGGGGCCGGGGGATTTCCCCCGACGCCGGGTTTCTTTCGCGTTGGGGGCCGGGGGAAGGAATCCTATGGAAGACCGCCATCCCGGGCCGGGGTCACTCCTCACCCATTGTTTGGGGCGACCGGGTCTTCCTGACGACCGCCGTGCAAGACCGAGCGTTGCCCCGGCCGGGCGGCGTCATCCACTACCGCGAGGGTAGTATCTATCGACACCCGCAGAGCACTGGAGCCGACTACAGTTACCAGTTCCGATTGCTTTGCCTCGACTTGTCGACGGGCGCTGTGATTTGGGACCGCCTGGCCCACCAAGGCTCGCCGTTCGACAACCGCCACCGCCGCAACACTTACGCGTCCAGCACACCGGTCACCGACGGCAAGACGGTTTACGCCTACTTCGAGAGCCAGGGTGTGTATGCCTTCGATTTCGATGGTGATCTGCTCTGGAAGAAGTCCGTTGGAAGCATTCCCAAGGCCGGATTGGGTCCGGGCACGTCCCCGATCCTCTACAGAGATCTTCTGATCCTCCAAGTCGACAAACAGGGGATGCGGATCACCACCGATTTGGAAGCCAGCCGCGACTGGCCTTCGGATCGCTTCGGTGAAGACTCGTTTTTGATCGCCCTCGACCGCCAGAGCGGTGTGGAACGCTGGAAAACGGCGCGCAACCATCGGCGCAGTTGGGCGACGCCGCTGCTCCTCGAGCGGGGAGGGGAAAGCGAATTGGTGACCAGCGGCGCCGAGTCGGTCATCTCATACGATCCGACCAGCGGTCGTGAGATTTGGAGGGGGGCGGGAGTCATCAGTCACCCCATCCCTTCGCCCGTAGAGGGTTCGAATTTGGTGTTCGCCACGGCAGGGAGCGCGAAAAAGGTGGCCCTGGCCTTTCGTCCTGGACGAGGATCATCGACCCGTCCCGAAGTGTGGAGATACGACAAAGGCACCGCCTACGTTCCTTCGCCGATTTATCTCGACGGCTACCTCTACCTGCTTTCCGACAAGGGGATCGTGACTTGTTTGGAAGCTTCGACGGGACGAATCGCATACGAGGGTGGCCGTGTGCCCGTGCCCGCCAGCTTCAAAGCCTCGCCGGTGGCGTTCGAAGGAAAGATTCTGTTGACCAGCGAAGACGGGGATTCCTTTCTGCTGCGGTCGGGACCCCAACACGAAATCCTCGCCGTCAGCTCCGTGGGTGAAGAAGTCTGGGCGTCGCCCGCCCTATCTCGGGGCATCATCTTGATCCGCGGCGCGAATCACCTCTTCGCGATCGGGAGGGGAGATCAGGCTTCCCGCTTGACGCACTGAAGAGGGCGATCCGTCGGCGGGGCGCGACCGGAGCGAGTAGCCGTTGGATGTTCCATGCCGCAAACGGTGTCGCTCCAACCACCGGCCACCGGGTGACGCGCCTCGGACTTGCGGCGAGCCGCTCGGTCGCCACCTCGGAATCGGGACCGCCTTCGGAATCGGGATCGGTCTGATCCCATCACCGGAGTTGGGAAATGGACCCCTCAGAGCTTGTTCAGTTGGGGGTCGCTCTCGATGACGGGACGGGTGAGCAGCCAGCTGAATACGGCAGCTGAGGCCAGCACCACCAAAACCGAGAAGAGCACGATGCCCAAGAACTGCCAGTTCAGGTTGAGCAGGGGGCCGTAGGTGGCCTCTTCGGGCTCCCGAACCAAAAGATACCAGTCGAGTTCAGGATAGGTCTCCTGCAGCTTGGCTCCCGCCAGACCCAGAATCAGGAACCGCTCTCCCTCTTGCACGCGGATAAAACGGCGCTCGTTGTTCATCGCCTCGACAACCGCCGCGGCGTGAGGGAAGGTGGCTGTCCCGGCGACCCCGGGTGTTCTACCGACCACCACGGTACCGTCCCCTCTGATCAAAAGAGATGTGCCTTGTTCGCCGACGTGGACGAAGTTGACCAAGCCGAAGATCTCCTGTGCGTCGAAGACCGCTTTGACCGCTCCTATCGCGGTATTGGTTTGATCGTCGATGATGGGTTCGGCGAGTTCCAGAGCGTAGAGATTGGCACTCTCGTCGAATGTGATGTCGCTCAAGAAGTGGCCGCCGACTCCCTGCCTGTAAGCATTCTGCCACCATTTCTCGTCGGCTTGAAAGTAGTCCTCGGTCTTGTTGGTTGCGGCGATCACCCGACCATGGACGTCGGCCACGATCAACTCGCGGAACCCGGGTGCGATGTAGATGTAATCTCGTAGAAAGCGGGAAACGGAGTTCCCGAGAATATTGCGCAGGAGCGGAGATTCGTTGGCATCGAGTTCGTCCCAGTCGCTTTCGACCTGCTCCTGCTGCGGGGTCACCGGCTGGGTATTGGCCCGCAGAACCGCGGTCCGGACCTCGGGCACGATTCCGATTGTCGCGACCTGCACGATGCGGTGCTGAAGGTAATTGCTCAGAGCCGTCTGTGCATTGTCGGCCAGCGCACTGAGTCCGTTGGCCGAAGATTCCAGGTGTGCCGTTCGAGCTCCGTTGATCAGAATCAGCGAGCCCACCGACATGGGCAGTAGGCCTATGATCATGAAAAGAACGAGGATCCGCCCTCTACTGCTGGTTTCGTCTGCAGCCATTACCCCTCCGTTAAACACCCTTGGTTGATAATTCGGAGCGTCGGGCGACCCGCAACTCCGCTCATCATTCTAGCCGAGTCATTGTCGGAATTTCAACGGAACGGTTTCGAAAACAAAGACTTAGCCGAGGCCCTTTCAGACCCGGATCTCCTGTTCGGAGGGCAAGCCCAGAAGCCTCGCGTAGAGCCGAATGTAGTGGCCCACTTGAAGGCTCCAGGAGAAATCGCACGCCATGGCGTTTCGCATCAGCTTCAGCCAGTGCTTTCGACGGCCGTAGGTGTCGAGGGCTTGGCTCAGCGCCCAAGCCAATCCCTCCGGAGTGAAATGCTCGAAAACGAAACCGGTGCCTGTGCCGCTTTTCGGGTCGTAGTGCTCCACGGTGTCGGCCAAGCCGCCAGTTTTTCGCACCACCGGGATGGTGCCGTACTTCAAGCTGTACATCTGGTTGAGGCCGCAAGGTTCGTAGCGTGACGGCATCAGGAAGATGTCGCTGCCTGCTTCCACCCAATGCGCCAACTGGTCGCTGTACCCCCGGTAAAAACAGACCTTTTCGGGAAAATGGGTCTGCAGACTCCGGAAGAAGTCCTGGTAGCGATGCTCGCCTGATCCCAAGACCGCCAGCTGGAAGTCTCGTTCCTGCAGCATCCGGGGGAGTGGTTCGAAAAGCAGGTCGAAGCCCTTTTGGGCGACCAGCCGGGAGACGATTCCCACCAGCGGAGTTCTCTCCTGGTAGGGCAGTCGGAATTGATCCAGAAGGAACTTCTTGTTCTTGTTCTTCCCGGTCACGGGCGCCCGCCGGCCGTATTGG